>JAKIYB010000059.1:8737-13361 GCA_022708765.1 Armatimonadota bacterium
GGTCTCGCCGATGCGGTCCGGCTGGGGGCCGAGGACGGCCTTCGGGTGGTCAAACGCCACGCGGTAAGCGGTGACGCCGAGGATCGCCAGCACCCGTGGCTGATAGCGCAATACCTTCTCCTCCAGCAGCGCCTTGCCCGCGCGCAATTCCTCATCCGTTAAATCTGCCGCCGCCGCCGTTGCCCGCGCGACGACATTGGTGATGCCGTACCCGAGTGCCGGCAGTTCCCCTTCTTCATCCGGCGAAAAGAGGCGCGGCGTCAACCCCGCCCGCGCCACTGCTGGCCAGAAGCGATTCCCCGGCCGCGCGAAGTGATGTCCCACCGCCGCCGTATACAACCCCGGATTGATGCCGCAAAAGAGCACCGCCAACCCGTGTGCGATGACATCCGGCACCGTCTTGTTGAGAGCCGCTTGAATCTCACCTGGAGTGGGTTTACGCATTCGCGCACAACTCCTCCGCCGCCTGCTGCGCCAGCGCGTCCGCCCGTTCGTTGCCGGGGGTGCCGGCGTGGCCGCGCGTCCATTGCCAGGTGAGGGCGCCGTCGTGGGCGGCAGCGAGGCTATCCAGTTCTACCCACAGGTCCTTGTTCAGCACCGGTTTGCGCTGAGCGTTCACCCAGCCCTTCGCCTTCCAGCCTTTAATCCACCCGGTGATGCCCTTTACCACATACTGGCTGTCCGTCACGATCTGGATATCGCCGCGCGGCACCGCCTTCAGCGCGCTGATGACCGCGATAAGCTCCATGCGGTTATTCGTCGTATCGCGATACGCCCGCACAAACTCCTTCACAATTACCCCATCCGGCATGGTGATCACCACCGCCGCCGCCCCGGGACCGGGATTGCGCTTACAGGAACCGTCGACATAGATGATAAACTGTGGCATGGTCGTCAATCTCGTTTCCAGTGGTGTTGCCGTAATGATACCTGATACCGCTGACGGTGAATAGCAAACGACACGGTACTACCCTGTGCTGCCGGTGCTCAGTAATTCGGTGACTGCCTCCAATTGCCGCGGCAATTGGCTGGCTGTCACCGAATTACCCCATACCCTCGATGATACCCCTACTCCCCCCGCTCCTTCTTCAACCGTCGCGCCCGAGCCGCCAGCGAATCCCCCAGTTCCACCGGAGACACCGGCTTCCCGGGGAAGGCGGTTGGCGGCAGGACGCCGGCGCCGGTCTTCATGCCGGGCGGTGGCAGGTTGGGCGGCAGCGGTTCGGCTTCTAAACGCTGGACGATGCGTTTGCGCAGCTCGCGGCCGAAATCCCGCCGTCGGTCGCCGCGGCGTGCCACATCGGGTTCCGGCAGTGTCTCCGTCTGCTCCACCTGCGCCGGTGCCGTCTCCACCCGCGGCTGGATGGGATGCACTACCTGCGGTTCGCGCATGCGCTCGAGTCGGCGGCGCAGGTCGGCGTCCAACCGCAACCGCTCTGCCTCCGTACTGTCCGTCAACGCCATTGTATCCGCCGCTTCCAGGTTGCTTCCGTCGCCGAGTAGGCCCTCCAATATCATAATCGCGGCCGCTTTGTTCGGGATGGCCGCTTCGCCGCGTTCGGGATTCCACACCAGTTCGCCCCGCAGCGGTTTGCCGGTGCAGCAGGGACAGCCTTCCGCACACGGACAGGCTTTAATCGCGGTCAGCACCGCCGGCAGCAACTTGTGCAGGTGCTCGTAGGCTTTCTCAGTGAAGCCCAACCCGCGCGGGTAGCGCTCGTAAATAAAGAGGGCGTTCCACGGCGAGTTGATGCTGCCCACGGTGTGCGAGAAATCCAGCGTATCGCAGGTGATGAAGAGCGGCAGCAGCATGCGCGCCGCATACCCCACGCCCCGCAAGCCGTTGAACGCATCCAACCCCGCCGCCCGCACGCGCTCCATCAGCGCCTCCGACGGCACAATCCACACCGCCATCGTCTCCAGCAGGAAGGTCGGCAGGTCCACCGCGTGGCGCGAGATGGCATCCAGTTCATAAAAGCGCACCTTCTCGTAACCCCAGTTGTGGAAGACCGCCGTCACCTCACCCCAGTGCGCGCGCCCCGTGCCGAAGGGCTTCTCCCGCAGGCACCGGTCAATGTGGTGGATATCGGTGCCGCCCAGCGGCTGGGTGTAGTAATCCACCTCTACCCGCTTCACCCGGGCGATGTTGCGTTCCAGGTCCAATGTCAGCACCAGCCAGGTGTCGCCGGCGTGCAGGTAGATCGCACCCGGATAGAGCAGCGGCGAGGCGTCGAACTTATCCAGTTCGCCAATAATCGCCCCGCCGTCCACGTCCTCGATCACCACGTTGGCGTCCGAGTAGCTGCGCAGCGAGACTTCCGTCTGCGGCAACTCGCTGGCGGCGTGATACCAGCGCCCGTCAATACGGCGCACCTTCAGGTTTTTCTCCAGTACCTCCAGCGCAGTCAGTGCATGCGGGCCGAAGCGCGCCACCTCCGCGTCCGGCAGCGCCAGTTCGTGCGCGGCGCAGCGCAGGTGCCCGGTCACCACAAAGGGATTGTCGGCGTCCAGCGCCGCCTCCTCTACCGGGCGGTCAAACAGGTACTCTGGATGGCTCATGACATACTGGTTCACCGGGGTATCAAGGCCAACGAGCACCACCAGTGCGTCATCCGTTGCCCGACCAGCGCGCCCCGCTTGCTGAAAAAAGCCCGCCAGCGTGCCGGGATACCCGACGAGAATGCTGGCGTCCAAACCGCCGATGTTGATGCCCAGTTCCAGCGCTTTCGTGCTACTCACCCCCAGCAATTCGCCGCTGAAGAGCTTGCGCTCGATCTCCCGCCGCTCCTCGGGCAGGTAACCACCGCGATACGGCGAGAGCGCACTCAGCAGGTGTGGCGCCGTCTGCTGCAATCGCTCACTCACGTAGCGATGAATTATCTCGGCCGTCATCTTCGCTTTGCTGAAGGTGATGGTGCGCACGCCCTTCGTGATAAGCAGCGCCATCAGTTCGTGCGCCTCCACATTTGCGCTGCGCCGCCCGCGCCATGTCCGCGCCCGCTCGCGCGGCGGGTTCCAGAAGACGTAGGTGCGCTTGCCGTGCGGGCTGCCGTCGTCGTCCACCAGTGTCACCTCGCGCCCGGTCAGCGCCCGTGCCAGTTCCCGCGGATTGCCGACCGTCGCCGAACAGGCCAGGTATTGCAGTCGTGAGCCGTAATGCGCGCACAGCCGCGCCAGCCGCCGCAGCACGTTCGCCATGTTGGAGCCGAATATGCCGCTGTAGACGTGCAGTTCGTCCAGCACCACCAGTCGCAACCGGGAGAGGAACGACGCCCACCGGGCGTGCCGCGGCAGGATGCCCGCATGCAGCATGTCGGGATTGGTGAGGATGAGGTTGGCGCCGTCGCGCAGTTTCCGACGGGTGCTGCTGGGCGTGTCGCCGTCGTACACCCCCGCCAGCACCTCCGGCAAGGTCGCCGCGTCAAGCGCCGCGCGCAGCCCCTGGAACTGGTCCTGGCTGAGCGCCTTGGTGGGAAAGAGCAACAGCGCCGTCGCGGTGGGCTCGCTCAGCAGCCGTTCGAGAATCGGAATCTGGAAGCAGAGCGATTTCCCCGACGCCGTGCCCGTCGCTACCAGCACATCGGCCCCCTCGCGCGCGGCGGAGATCGCCAGTACCTGATGACTGTAGAGTTGGCCGATGCCTCGTGCCGCCAGCATGCGCAGGAGAGGTTCAGTCAGCGAAAGCTCCGCATGTCGCGCGTCACTCGCCGCGACTTCATGTATGTAGACGATCTGGTCGCGGTAGTCGGAACTGTGCCGTATGTCGTTCAGGAAAGCGGTAAAGTCCATGTGAAGTAGTTGCCTTGTAGGGATTGCCCGCCGTGGCATTCCCTCCAAGCATGTATTCTGATTCCGTAACAGCCAGGACAGTTACTTCCTACTCCGCCGGCAACTTCACCAGCAACTCCGCCAGCGTCACCAGGTCCATCAGGTTATGCCGGATGATCTGCGCCATCTGTCCGGAGTGCCCTGTTCGCACATAGGCATGATAGGCTTCCGGAATCTCCGCGCCGGGGATGTCGCCCACGCGCGGGGGACGGCCGCAGATGTGCTGCTCCAGCGTCTGCAGCTTGCAGTTCGGCAGATGGCCTTTCCAGGCGCGGCGGCACTCGTGCAGCAGGTCGAGATGAGCGGCGTCCAACGCGCAGGGGATGCCGCAGGCGGCGGCGCGAGTGCGCACGTAGGGCAGGTCAAAGGACTTGCCGTTGAAGGACACGAAAAGGCGCTTCTCGCAGGCAAGGTCAAGGAAGAGCGCGGTCACCGCCGCTTCCTCGCCGTAGTGCCGTGCGAGATACTGGCGAATGACGAAGTCGCCGCCGTCCCACACCATGGCACCGATGAGAAAGAGCGGCGAATGCGCCAACCCGGTAGTCTCCAGGTCCACGAAGAGGATATCATCCGGTCGGATACCCTCCGCCCCACAGCGTGTCAGTAGCCGCCCGCGCAGCGCATCGCCGAGGACTGCTTCGGAAAACGCGCGGCGGAGTGGGTGCCAGTGCGCGCCGAACGCATCCAGTTCGGTGAGGATGGTATACGCCGTACCGTAAGGCGCGCGCGTTGTCTCGATGCCGGGGATGGCCTCCTCCAGCGGGAGCGGTTCATTGAGGGGTATCGGACGCGGCGG
>JAKIYB010000059.1:13417-13714 GCA_022708765.1 Armatimonadota bacterium
CCGCCGATAAACGATGGGCTCCGGAGCGGAAGGCGCGGGTGGCGAGACAGGCGCGGGCTCCGCCGGCGGTTGATACCGCAGCGGCCCCCCGTTCAACGCTTCCAGCCGTTTCAATAAATCCCGCGAGGTGCCCACGCCCCTATTATAGCGAACGTCTGCTCCACCGTCTCGGTTTTTTCAAAATATTTTGCTTAATGCCAATCAACGGCTTAGCAGATGAATTAACAGGTAGGAGAGGATTCCCAGCAGGATGGCGCAAGGGATGGTCACGACCCAGGCGAGAATCATGGACCGGAC
>JAKIYB010000005.1 GCA_022708765.1 Armatimonadota bacterium
GGCCAGCGTGCAGACGGCGGAGGTGAGCGGATCCAGGGCGATGGCCTGCATCGCCAGTTCCGGATCGCCGGTCAGCGCCGACTCCACCGCCAGCGCCTGCACGGTGACGTTGCTCTGGTTCAGCGCCGCGCACTGCGTCGGCAGGTCGCCCACCCGCAGCGGGTGCAGTCCCTCGCGGTCCACATACACCGGCACCTCCACGCAGCATCCCTGCGGCAGGTTAGTGATGTAGCCGTCATTGCGCACGTTCCCCTGCAGGCGGAACGGCTTGCCCGTCGCGTGCGCTTCCAGGATATACGTGCAGTATTCCGCGCTGCGCGGCTGCAGCAGCGGCGACTCGAACTCCAGCGGGTCCACTTCGCTGTATTTCTTCGCGATGAGCGCGCACCAGGTGTAGTAAGCGCCGCTCTCACCGCCAAAGGCCGGCTGATCGCAGTAGCGCCGCAGCGCGCGCTCGCTGCTCCGGAACCACGGCACGTATTCCGACAGGTGGCCGGTGCTCTCTGTCATGAAGTAGCCGAAATGCCGCATCACCTCGATGCGCACCTTCTCGTTAACATAATACTCCGGTTTTTCGCACAGCGACTTGAACAGCGGATACAGGTCCTTGCCTTCGTGCTCCAGCTTGAGGAACCACGCCATGTGGTTGGTGCCCGCGCAGAGGTAATCAATCTCGGCCTTCGGCACGCCCACGTAGCCGGAAATAAGGTCCAGCGTGGTCTGCACGCCGTGGCAGAGGCCGATGAACGGCACGTCGGACACCAGCCCCAGCGCGTAGCAGCACATCGCCATCGGGTTGGTGTAGTTGAGGAGGATGGCGCCGGGTTTCGCCACCTGCTCCATATCGTCGGCGATCTGCTGCAGCACCGGAATGCTGCGCAGCGCGCGAAAGACGCCGCCGGGACCGAGGGTGTCGCCGATGCACTGGTCCACGCCGTACTTCAGCGGGATTTCGTAATCGTATTTGAATGCCTCCACCCCGCCCACCTGCACCATGCAGATGACGTAGTCGGCATCGCGGATGGCGTCGCGGCGGTCGGTGGTGGCATACACCTGCGCCGGCAGCCCGTTCTCCGTGATCATCCGCTGCACGAACGCCTCCATGCGCCGCAATTTCGACTCGGTCGGACTCATCAGCGCGTAGGTCGCACCCTGCAGCGCTGGCGTCGCCAGCATGTCGTTGATGAGCGTCTTCGCGAAGACGATGCTCCCCGCCCCGATAATGGCAATTTTCATGGTGAACCTCCCATATTGACACGGTGGCAGTTACCACTCGACCACATGATATTTCCGTCACTTCCCGTCCATATGCACCGGTACTCCCCTCTCCCAGGATTGGGAGGGGGGTTGGGGGTACCTGCCCCGAAGCAATCGGGGAGCGCGCAACGCAGTGCCGTAAAACGTCTGTGGCCCAGCAATTACATCGCGAATGATTCTACGTGGTCGGCGGAAGCCCTCTTTGTAAATGTGAGCAAACACCCGCGTTGGCCTTCGCCGGTGCGGGAGCCGCCTTCGCGGAACACTCAGAGGGAAGGAGGAATCACCATGCTTCCACGTTCACTCTTGCTGATGCTCGCGCTCGCGAGCTTGACCGGGAGCGCACTGGCGCAGGCGATGATGCACATGCCCCCGCCGCGCACCATCTCCGTCACCGGCGCCGCCGAGCGCCAGGTGCCGCCCGATCTGGCCTTTGCCGCGGTGGCCATCGAGACGCAGGCGCGCACGGTCGCGGATGCCGTCGCGCAGAATAACACGATCTCCACCCGCATCATCGCCGCCATTCGCGCGCTGAATATCCCCAACCTGACGGTGCGCACGCTCACCTTTGACGTGCAGCCCGTCTACGAACAGCAGCGGCCGGGCACGACCACGCCGCCGCGCGTCACCGGCTATCGGGTCATCAATCGCGTGCAGGCGCGCATCCCCGATGCCGACGCTGACCGGCTGGCCACGAACGTCGGGCGCGTGCTGGATGCCGCCCTGAACGCGGGCGCGAACCGGGTGGATCAGGTGACCTTCGACCTGCAGGACCCGTTGCGCATGCAGCGTGAGATTGCCGCGGATGCGGTGCGAAACGCCCGCGAAACCGCCATGGCGCTGGCCGCGGCCGCCGGCGTGCAGCTCGGGCCGCTGCAGACGCTCTCCATTGCCCCCGTCTATCGCCCGCTGATGGCGCAGGCGCGCGCCGCCGACCTCGCCGCCGCCCCCGGCGTGCCCATCGTCGCCGGCCCATTGACCTTCACCGCCACGGTGTCGGCGGTCTACCTGATTCAGTAATACTCGACCACAATAGCTATGCAACAGTGATCGCACACACGCACTCCCCTCTCCCCGAAGCAATCGGGGAGAGGGAGCGGGGGTGAGGGCGCGCGGGAGCGCGCAGCGAAACACCGCGCCCCCACGCCGGGCAGCGCGGCGCGGGGGCGCGGTAGGTGACGTCAACGCCGTCGTGCGTTACGCGGCTTTCCGGTTGATGCTGCTCTCCGCCACGCGGGTGAGCAGCTCATCCGTCTGCGCCTCCTCGCGCAGCGTCTTCTGCAGCAGGCCGGCCGCGTCCGTGAAACCCAGCGTGCGCGCGAAGGTGCGCAGCGTCCCGTAGGTCGCAATTTCGTAGTGTTCCACCTTCTGCGCCGCCGCGATGAGCGCGGCATCCCGCACCGCCGGGGCCGCGTCCATCTCCAGCACGTCCTCGCCTTCCTTGAGCAAGCCGGCCATGCCCGCGCAGAAGTGCTCCTCCGCCGGCAGGTCCAGCATTGCGAAAACGCGCTCCAACCGCTGCGCCTGGTCGCGCGTGACCTCCAGGTGATTGCGGAAATCCTCCTTCAACTCCGGCGAACTCGCGCCGTCAATCATCTTCGGCAGCGCCGCGATGATCTGGCGCTCCGCGTTATACATATCCTGCAACTGCTCCACGAACAGATCCTTCAACGAATGCAGTGACTCCCCCATGATCTCCCTCCTCAACGATGCGCATCATGGCGCGATGCGCGCCACCTTATGCTACCCGCCCTCACCCCCCGCCCGCCGGCGCGCTGTCGCGATACCCGGCACTCATGTGCGCCGCGCGCATTGGGCATGGAGGAAAGGAACGGGCCGCGTCGCCGCGAAAACCGGAAACAGCGGAGGCTGTCCCCGGTTTAGCCATTCGCGTCGTATTCGTTCTCGTAACTCGAAAAAGCGCTCCCATCCCTCCGGAGGGCGAGACCCCATCGAGCCGGCATCAGGCCGGGGAGAAGGACCGACGA
The DNA here is from genome assembly GCA_022708765.1 of Armatimonadota bacterium. Classification (GTDB taxonomy): domain Bacteria; phylum Armatimonadota; class Hebobacteria; order CAIYQO01; family CAIYQO01; genus JAKIYB01. The sequence goes on from JAKIYB010000005.1 coordinate 3,246, forward strand.
CCGATGTCACCTTGAACGCGCGCCGCTGACGCGGGCAAGCCGTCGGCTTTTGTGCAATTTGTGGGTATATATGGTAAAATACCGGTGACGCGCTGTCGCGCGGGCCACGCACGCTCACCCCCACCGGCAATCCGGGTGCGTGGCGGAGGTCGTTTCATGCGGAACATCCTGGCTGTGGTCGTGTTGTGCATGCTTGTGCTGGCGCCGGCGTTCGCCGCCGTGCAGGTGACGGTCTACGAGTCGCAATACGGGCTGTCGGCGCCCACCGGTCCCGCGGAACCCGTCGCCGACTGGTCGCGCGGGGTGCTCTTCGTCACCGCCGACGGCCGGGCCTCCAGCACGGTGGCCGGCACGCGCGCCCCGGCGGCCGCGCGGCAGGCGGCCATGGTGGCGGCGCGCGCGCGACTGGCGATGCACCTGGGCGCAATGAAGCTGACCGGCTTTGTCACGCTGGGCGACGCCCTCGCCACCAGACTGCTGCCCGCCGTCTCCCTGGAAGCGCTGTGCGCCCCGCTGCGCCTGGTGGTGGAGCGCTATAACACCAGCACCCGCGCCTGCACGGTGACGGCCGTGTTGCCGCTCACCGGCCCCGGCTCGCCCAGCGAGGTCGCCGCGCAGATGCTGACGTTGCTGCAGGGGCCGAAGGGCAAGGAGATGCGCCCCGTCTACACCGCGAAGCAGATGACGCTGAAACCGAGCGCGCCGCCCAATCAGGTCTCCAGCGGCCCCTATTCCGGTCTGGTGCTCGATTGCCGCGGCCTGGGCTATACCCCCGTCTTCACCCCCCGCCTCATCTGGCAGGACGGCGCCGAAGTCTGGGGCGTCACCGGCGTGAATGCCGTGCTGGTGAAGGAGAAGGGCCTGGCGGCTTACGCCCCCAATCTGAAAGTCGCGCTGCTGAACGGCCGCGCCGGCAATGTGCCGCTGCTCGTTCGCCCGCTGGGTACCGCCGGGCCGCTACGCGGCGACCTGGTGCTGCGCGCCGAGGATATCAAGGCATTGCAGGATGAACACGCGGCGGAAACCTTTCTCGCCACGCTGTCGCTGATTATTCTGGTTGACTGAGGAGATTCGCATGATCCGCACGCTGCTGCGCACGCTGGCCTGCTGTGCCTGCGCCCTCGCCGGGTTGCTCGCCTGGAGCCAGACGGTTCCAACCGAGCCGGCGCCCGCGCCGGCCTACGCCATCCGTACCGACCGCTCCGGCGCCCAGATCAACTGGCTCACCGGCAAGCTGGAAGCCGTCGGCGTCGGCTACATTCGCGACCGGAGCAAAATGTCCGCTCGCCAGGCGCGCACCACGGCGATGACCATCATGAACCGCGAGGCGCGCCGCGTGCTGCTGACCCTGCGCGTGGATGCCGGCGCCACCCTGGGCGACCTGGCCAAAGACGCGCAGACCCTGCGCGCGCTGGACAGCCTGCTCACGAACCTCACCGTCATTGACGAGAAGAGCGCCGCCGGCGTGATCGCGCTGGTCGGCGTGCTGCCGCTGTATGGCGAGCAGGGCGTCACCTACTTCGGCGCCAAAGGCCTCTCTACCGCGAAAGCGGTAGAGGTGAAGCCGGCGGAACTGACGCTGCTGCCGACCATTCCGCGCGGTCACACCCCGCAGCGCTTCGAAGGCCCGTATACCGGCATCATCATCAACGCCGACGGCATGGTGCTCACCCCCTGCCTCTTCCCGCGAGTGCTGCGCTACGACGGTAAAGAGTTGTGGGGCGCGGTGCTGCCGCAGCCGATAAGCCCGGTGGCGGTCGTCAACGGCCCGGCGCGCTACGCCGCGAACCTGGACGCCGCCATCGCGTCGAAGATCGCCGGCGACCGCCCCCTCATCCTGGAGGCCGTCGGCGTGGGTCAGGGCTGCTACCCGGCCGTGAACCTGGATGACGTCTTCCTGGTGCTCAACGAACACAAATACAAGAGCCTGCTGAGCAACCTCCCGGTCATCTTCACCCTCGGCAAAACGCAGTAAGCCCATTTTTACCCCCCTCCCAGGTTTGGGAAGGGGTCAGGAGTGAGGGCCGCGCGGGGCGTGTGCGATTCATCGCACACGCCCCGCGCGGCGTTGGTCCTTCCGCCCTCTGTCGCTCAGCGGGACTGGCATGCTGAGAATACAGGGAGGAAGACATGACGACACGCGCCGGCCCCCGGGGATGGGGGGTGCGACCGGAGTTGCTGTATCTGCTGGGCGTGGTGGCGCTGATCACGGCGCTGTGGCTGCCCGGGCTGCGCGCCATCGCCCAGCCCGGCGCGCGCGACGCGCGCCGGACGCTGGAGGCGCAAATCGCCCGCGTGCGCGACCGCGCGCGGGCCGAGGGTTACCTCTACATCATCGTCTTCACCCCCGCCACCGGCCGGGTGGACGTGGTGCGCTGGGTACCGCGCGGGGACGACGACCGCGCGCGGCCGGAGGATGTGCCCGCGTTAAGCGACGCGCTGCCGGAGGGTACGCGGGTGGAGAGTACCACGCTGCCCGGCGACGCCCTGGTCATCAGCGACACCGGCTTCCCCCTCTCGCGGGGGCAGATTCACCTGCGCGCCGCGGACGGCACGCGGGCGCGGGTGGTGATCAGCGGGGGCTGACGGGGAGACCAAATGCGGACGGCGGCCGGATGGCCGCCGTCAGAGCGAGTGTTGGGCGCGAAATGGATCGAGGTGTCCAGGTTTCCCTTATCCGCGGCGCCCGAGCCGGCTCAATGTCGCATTTCCAGGTGTCGGCCGCTCAGCCGTGAGCGTTCGATGAACTGCAGGAACTCCTGTACTTCCGGGAGCGGCGGCAGTTCCGCGCGGGCGGCGTCCAGCGCCTCGCTGAGGTTGCGGTGTTCGTGGAGCAGAATGCGGAAGGCCTGCTTGAGGTAGTTCCGCAGCTCCGTGGAGAAGCCGGCGCGCCGCAAACCCACGGTGTTGAGGCCGTAGGAGCGGGCGGGTCGGCCGTCCACCATGGTGAACGGGGGCACGTCGCCGGTGACTTTGCTGTAGCCGCCGACCATCGTCAGCCGGCCGATGTGGACGTTCTGATGGATGCCGGCCATGCCGCCCAGCGTGACGCGGTCGTCAATCTGGCAGCAGCCGCTGATCCCTACATAGTTCGCCATGCAGACGTTGTTGCCCAGCACGCAGTTGTGGCCGACGTGGCAGTAGGCCATCAACATGTTGTCGTCGCCCAGGATCGTCGCGTTGCCCTCGCCCACCGCCAGATGGATGGTGACGTATTCCCGGATGATATTCCGGTTGCCGATACGCAGGTACGAGGTTTCGCCACGATACTTGACGTCCTGTGGCGGCTCACCGAGGGCGGCCCCGGTGTAGATGCGGCAATCGTCGCCGATGGTGGTCTGGCCGGTGACGTGAACATGCGGACCGAGCACGGTGCGCGCGCCGATGGCGACGCCCGCGCCAATGACGCAGAACGGTCCGATCTCCACATCCGGTGCCAGCACCACCTTCGGGTCAATGACCGCGGTGGGGTGGATTTTCACAGGGTTACCCCTCCTTTCCAGGCGTCGTGGCCTGTGCGGAATCCGGGACGAGCACGAAGGTGAATTCGCCTTCCGCCGCCACCTGTTCACCCACGCGGCAGACCGCGCGCACGCGTCCGGCGCGGCTGCCGACCTTGAGGATGGTCACCTCGGTGACGAGTTGGTCGCCCGGCACCACCTGGCGCCGGAACTTCATCTCTTCGATGCTGGCAAACAGCGCGAGCTTGCCCTTATTCGCCGTAGAGGTTAGCAGGAGCACGCCGCCCACCTGCGCCGCGTGCTCCACGATGAGCACGCCGGGCATGATGGGATTGCCGGGAAAGTGGCCGTTAAAGAAGTCCTCGTTCATGGTGACGTTCTTCAACCCGACCGCGCGCACTCCCGGCTCCAGCTCCAGGATGCGATCCACCAACAGGAAGGGGTACCGGTGTGGAATGGTCGCCATGATCTGCCCAATGTTCAATACGAATCCCTCCTTTGCTTCGGTGGTTGCCGTCGTCATGATCCGTTCCTTTCTCGCGGCCCGTCCGCCGCGTCTCCACTCGCCTCCTCGCGCAGCGGATGAACCATAAAGCGCACGCCGGGCGCCGTCAGCCAGCCGCGGCGTTCATAAAAACGAATGGCGCCGGTGTTCTCGTCCAGCACCAGCAGCAGCATGGCGCCCAGATCACGCGCCCGTGCTTCCGCTTCCAATATATCGAGCAGGCGCCCACCCAGCCCGTGCCGGCGATATGCCGCATCCACCGCCAGGTGCTGCACCCACAGCGCGCGGCCGTCGGTGGTGCCCAGCACCGCCCCCACCACGCGCGCGCCGTCCCGCGCCACCAGAAACAGCCCGGCGTTTGCCGCCGCGGTGCGCGCCAGCCGCGCTGCGCTGTCAATCGGGTACAGCGCCAGCCCGCTGCGCCGCCATAAATCGGTTACCGCGGGGTAATCCGTCGCCGGATCATACGCCGTGATGGTGACCGCGTCGCTCACTCCGCCACCTCGCGCAGCCGGCGCGCCAGCGCCACATGCTGCCGATGGCCGGCACGAATAGCCACCACCATCCCGCGCAGCGGCCGACCGAGCAGCGCCAGGTCGCCCAGCAGATCCAGCACCTTGTGCCAGGCCGGCTCGTTCGGCCACACCTGCTCGTTCAGATAACCGTCGCGGGTGAGTACCACCGCGTTCTCCAGCGAGCCGCCCCGCGCCAGCCCCGCCTCCAGCAGCGCCGCCACTTCGCGCTCCAGGCCGAAGGTGCGCGCGCGGGCGATCTCCTCCGCCACCTCCGCCACCACGCCGCCGGCGGTCATGTTCGCCGCCACCGTGTCGGGCACGGTCAGCACGGCATACAGCGTCAGCGCCGCCGCGGGCGCCAGTAACAGCGCGCTGTCGCCGTCCTCCACCCAACAGGGTTCCGTCACCGTATAGTCCGGCATTTCGCCGTCCTGCGGGGAAACTCCTGCCGCGCGAATCACCCGCAGCCATTGTTGCGCCGATCCGTCCAGCGCCGGCAGCTCCGGGCCGTCCACGGCAACTTCCGCGTTCGTCACGCCCGCCAGCGTCAACGCCGCCAGCAGATGCTCCACCGTGCTCACGCGCGCGGCGCCCAGTCCCAGCGTCACGCAGCGGCGCGTATCCACCACATAGTCGGCCAGCGCCGGAATCTCCCCGCCGCCGCATAGGAAAACGCGCCCGCGCGACGCGGGCGCCGGGCGCAGTTCCACCCGGACCGACGCCCCCGTGTGAAGGCCGATGCCGTCAACGCGACATGCCGAGGCCAGGGTCTGCTGAAGGGCCATGCCGGCTTATTATAACATTAACGACCATACATGGACACTACGGGTCAAATTGCCGCGCGAGCTCTGCTCCCCGTTGCCCGATGAACGCCGCGCCGGCAGGCGCGCGTTTGTGCGGTTCGCGGACCATCGCGGCAAAAAATAGTGAAAAAACACCTCCACATCGGGTGAGAATGTTTATCATTGAATCGTACGGGGAACATAGTGCCTGGAGAGGAAGACCTGGCAACAGGCTGGTTCTCTCCGGGGGTGGCATCCCCAGACTATGCCACGGGAAGCATCTTCCTCGCACACCGTGGGGCTGACAATTGCATACATAATTAAATATACGCACTGGGTCGGGTGGAGGAGAGAGCCAACCTTTTAGTTTCCCGGTGGCGACGCGCCCCGCGGCATGCCGCGGGGCGCGTCCACGTGGGTTACCACCCCGGCGGGCGGCCTGGCGCCGGCCGCGGCGGCGCCGAATGCTCCTGGAAACGCGCGAGCAGGTAGACGAGGGCGTCCACCTGGTCGTCGTGCGCGCCGGTGGGAAAGGCGAGACATTCAGCGAGGAACTCCTCGCGCCAGGGGGCGGCGGCGGGCAGCAGCACGCGGCCGCTTTCCACCAGCGGCGAGACGGTTTTCGCGCGGATGACTTTACTCCCCTTCGGCTTCACGCCAATCAGCGGCAAACCATGCTCGCGGCGCAACTGCTGCAGCAGGCCCGTGCCCGCGCCGGTATCTTCCACCAGCACCCAGCGCGGCCGCCAGCGCGCGGCCCGCGCCTGCACGGCGCGCGCCAGCTCCGGAGCCGCAACCTGCCCCCGCCAGCAGTCCAGCAGGTAGATGCCGCCGTCCACCCCGCAGCCGGCGGTGACGCCGCAGGAGTAGTCGTGATCCTCGCCGTCCTTCAGCGCGGTGTCCCACGCCTGCCCGATCTCCGTGAGCGCCGGATGGACCGCATAGTCGCCAAACCACCGTGCTTGAAAAATCGCCCCCTCCTCCGAGCACGGCTCTCCCTGGTAGGTGGCGGCGAAGAGCAGGCTGCCGAGTTGCTTGAGCAGCTTGCGCAGCAGCCGCTCCGGCACCACCTCCGGCCACAGCGCCGGACCGCGATGATGCAGGGGGATGTGGAGGGTATTTTCATTGTCGGTTGGCGTCATGCATCCTCCTCGTCGGTTTCGCGCGGCAGCGTCAACTCCGCTTCGACTTCCGGTCCTTCGCTCAACGCGCGCAGATGGCAGACGGCGAAGTCGCCGCTCTGGATGAGTTTGGCGGCGAGGTCGTCCTGGCCCCAGCGGGTCATGATGACGATGACGCGGCCGTCGGGGCGCAGGCGGGTGAGCAGCGTCTGGCGGAACCAGCGCCAGAGTTTGTCGCGCATGGCCTTGGTGGCGGTGGTGCGTTCGTTGCAGGGGTCGTCCACCAGGATGAGGTCGGCGCGGCGGCCGACGATGGGGCCGCCCACGCCGCAGGCGGCGAGGGTGGCGTCTTTGTTGGCGGCGGCGTCGCGGACGACGTACCAGGCGGCCTGCGACCAGCCGCGAGCGCGGTCGGGCGTCACGTCGGGGAACACCTCGGCATAGGCGGGGTTGCCGCGCAGCGTTTCGCGCACCGTCTGGCTGAAGAGCGACGCCTGCGCGGCGGTGGCGGACACGAGCAGGATGTTGATATTCGGCTCGCGCCCGATGCGCCACGCGGGATAGATGCAGGTACACCAGGTGGATTTCGCGTGTCCCGGCGGGGCGATGATGAGCAGCCGCGCCAACCGGGGGTCGGTGAGCAGTTCCACCCACAGCTCGTGGTGCGCCGCCGGCCAGCAGTCAAAGACGTGCGCCGCGAACGTCCCCAGTTCCTCGCGCGCCAGCGCCGCCAGCGTGCGCCGTTCCTCCATTTCCCTCATCGCGGCCCTCCCTTCGCGTCCGCACCCTCCTCCGGCTTGCGCAAGGTCAGGTCAATGATTGACGGGGAAGCATAGCACAAAAACGTTTGTTTGTCAAGAGAGCTTCCATAGCGTTCCCGTTCGTAGTGCGGCACGCAGCGGGATAGCTTGATTCGTCCGGCAGGAACGTTTTGCCTGACGGCGAAATCGTGGGTAACGTTGAGGACGAAGCGAGGGCGAGCACGATGGTAGACCTGACTCCCGGTGAGAAGCGCTGGACTATCCTGTATGGCGCGTATGCGGGCGTGGAGCATACCGCGCTACTGGCGCTCTACCGGGCGCTGTCGTTTCACGTGCCATATGTGCTGCCGCTGGTGGCGGCGGCGGACGCCGATCCCGCGAAGCTGGAGCACGTGCTGCTGCTGGGCACGGCGACGACGAATCCGCACATCGCGCGGCTCCTCGAGACCGGCGTCATCCCCGCGCCGCCGGGGGCGCAGGGGTACACGCTGTGGGTGGGCAACGCCCCGTGGAACGGCGACCACCGGCTGACCGTCATCGCCGGGGCCGACGCGCCGGGGGTGCTCTACGGCGCGCAGGAGTACCTGGCGTCCTTCGGCGACGGCTGCGTGCCGCTGGACAAGCCGGTGCGGCGGCGCGCCTATCTGACGCAACTGCCCGACCGTTGCCAGGCGGAAGCGCCGGCGGTGCGCGAGCGCGGCCTGTGGACCTGGGGCTACGTCGTTTATGATTACCGCCGCTTCCTGGACAACATGGCGCGGCTGAAGATGAACATGCTGACGCTGTGGAACAGCGAAGCGCCGCTGAACCTGGCGGAGATCGCCGACTACGCTCACGCGCGCGGCATTCAGCTCATCGCCGGCTACAACTGGGGCTGGGGCTACAACAATCTGGAACTGTCGAAGGCGGAGGATCGCGCCTTCATCAAAAAGCTGGCGCTGGACGTCTACCGCAGGGAATACGCCGGCCAGCCGATTGACGGCATTTATTTTCAAACGCTCACCGAACACACCACGCAGGAGATCGAAGGACGCTCGGTGGCGGCGTGGGCGTGCGACCTGGTAAACGAGGTGTCCGAGGCGCTCTACGCGGAGAATCCCAACCTCTCCATCCAGTTCGGGCTGCACGCCACCTCCATCCGCGCGCACTACACCGATCTGGCCAACCTCGATCCGCGCATGATTATCACCTGGGAAGACGCCGGCGCGCTGCCGTTCAGCTACTCACCCAACCCCGCCGATTACGAGGCGACGCTGCAATACGCGAAGGAGCTGGCGGTCTTCCGTCCCGGTTCGCCCTTCGCGCTGGTGCCGAAGGGGTGGATGTGCCTGCGCTGGGATGACGAGTTCGCCAAGCACGGCCCCTGCCTCATCGGCGAACGCGAGCCCGCCTACCTGCGCGAGCGGCTATACGCCCGCCAGCCCGAGTGGGACGGCATCAACACCGCCTGGCTGCGCCGCTACCCGCTGGCGGCGCGTTTCTACCGCGAGGTGCTGGCGATCAATCCGCGCGTCCTCGCCACCGGATTGGTGGAAGACGGTATTTTTGAGGCGCGAATCCAACCGAGCGTCGCCCTCTTCGGCGAGATGCTCTGGAACCCCCACCGCGACGACGCCGACCTGCTGGCGCGGGCGCTGCGGCCGCACAACACGGTGACGACAGTGTAAAACGATTTTTCGGTTCGCTTGTCGAACTGCGTAAGGAGATTTTCTATGCGGTTATATACTCTCTGTCTGGCATTGTGCGCTTCTCTCCTGCTGCCGGCGTTTGCCGCCAACAAGCCCGCCGTCCTCTTCCAGGGCGGGGCGCACCTCGGGTATGTGGTGAAGCCGCTGGTAGCGATGGGTGTGGAAGTAGACGTCGCGCCGGTGGGTAAACTGCCGGAGATGCTGACGAGCGGCAAGTACAACGTCGCCGTGGTGACCACCATGAGCGACGCCGACCGCGCGGCGGTGGACGCCTTCCTGGCGAAAGGCGGCGGCGTCTTCGCCTGCAATCCGGAGAACTCCCATTCTCAGCCCGCGAACTATACCGGCACGAACGAGTGGCTGGCGAAACTGGGCGCCAGGCCGCGCTGGGAACTGCTGCAGGACAGCGACAAGGCGAACCTCTATCGCGACGTGATGGGCTGCCAGCTCTCCTGGAGCGCGAACGTGATGGCGCCGGTGAACGACGGCGTGCGCGGCGTGCTCACCCTCACCTGGCAAAGCACCGGCGGCATCGAGCCGCCGATGTCCTTCGACCTGTCGCCGGAGTGGACGACGGTGGTGCGCGGGGCCGAGACGCACCGGGGCGTGAAGGAGACGCGGCATGACGTCATCCTCGCGCCGTGGGTGCCCAAAGAGCTGGCGGCGCCCGCGCCGCCGCTGCTGGCGATTCGTCCGGTGAATGCCGGTCGTCTGGCCGTGCTGGGCATCCGCAAACACTGGATCTTTACGCCGCCGCCTAATTGCCCCACCTCCGAGGCGATGCTCACCGCGGGCGCGGCAGGCAAACCGAGCGACTGGCTGCGCGTCTTTGCCAACACCTTCCGCTGGCTGGCCGAGCCCTCGCTGAAAGCGGGCCTGGGCGGCGCCACCACGCCGGATGCCGTGCTGAATCCCCCACCCTACATCTGGGAAAAGGTCGGGCGCATTGACTGGAGCAAAACGCCCGCTGTGACGAATATCCCCGACCAGCCCCAGTACCGCGGACTGGTGGGCGCGCGCACCGCGCTCTCCAGCGGCAAAGGCACGGTCGCCGACTACGCGAAGGCGGCGAAGGATGCCGGACTGCAATTCATCGTCTTCATGGAGGACAGCCTGAAGATGGATGAGGCGAAGTGGGATCAACTGGCGGAACAGTGCAAGGCGGCGTCCGATGACGCCTTCCTCGCCGTGCCCGGCCTCACGTATGAGGACGCCCAGGGAAATCATCTCTATGCCTTCGCCGACAAGGTGCGCATGCTGAAACCCTCCATGCTGCTCCCCGATGGTCGGCTGGCGACGGTGCAGCAAATGCGCTCGCGTGCGTATTTCGATTACGACAACGAATATATCGCTCAGCAGGCCATTCGCGGCTACTGGAATCACCGCGCGAATTTTCTGCATTTCGCCGACTACAAGCTGTATAACTCCTTCCCCATCTACAGCTTCGTGGATGGGCGTCAGGTGGATAACGCGCTCGGTGAATACCTGTATCTGAACGGCATCGGCGGCTGCCAGGCGCCGGTGGCATTCGAGTTCATGAGCGAGCCGGCGCAGGTGGCCAGGCGCGCCGCCGACGGCTGGACCATCGTCAGCCATCGCGACCTGAAGTCGCTGGACGGCAACTGGCACGGCGGCGCCTACTCCTTCAGCGGCTCCGGCGCGCAATACATCACCAATGGCCCGCAAATCCTCGTCTGGCAGAGCCCCAACCGCCTCTGCGAGCCGCGTGGCGAATGGTGGCGGCCGGATATCTGGCAGTATCGCCTGCAGTTCCGCGTGGCGTCCGAGAACGGGCTGAAATCCGTCACCCTCTACGACGGCGATCGCCAGGTGCTGCGCCGCTATCAGCCGAACGGGGCGAAGAGCTTCGAGCAGGAGCTGGTCCTCGCCAACTGCCAGCAATTCGGCCCCGTGCTGGTGGTGGAGGATATGAAAGGCCGGCGCGCGGTGAGCGCCGCCTTCTGGAACCGCAACCTGAACAACGAGGAGTTCTTCTGCAGCGACCGCTGCAACTTCCTGGGCAACGCCCGCCTGCGCACCCGCGATGACGGACAAACCTGGACGCAGGTGAGCTTCCGCGCCAACATGGGCATCACCCCGTCCAAGGGCATCCTCATGACGCAGGCCGCGCCGGCGGTGAATCTCACGATGAATTCACCCACCCTGCCGGTAGACGGCGCCCCCGCGGGCTTCCCCACGCTCACGCTCGATTTTTACCCGCGCATCCCCGGCGAGCTGCCCTATCTCTTCGCCTTCCCGCAGACCTACCTGGTCGGCCCGGAAATCAGCATTGGGCAGGCGGACATCAGGCTGGCCTACGACCCGCTGGAAGTGAACGCGAAGTTCTCGCCGCTCGGGCACCCGTATACCGGCAAGCAAGACGGCTGGGGCAACGCCTGGGGAAGCTGGCACCGGCTGGTCCCGACCATGAAAGTGGAAGGCTGGCAGCGCATCTACGCCCACACCTGGCTCACCGAGGGCTTCCGCCTGGGCGCGGTGGAGACGAAGCTGACGGTGAAGAGCGCCGTTGACGTGCCGGCGCAAGGCTTGCCCGTCTCCTACACCAAAGGCGAACTCTGGAAGGACGGGAAGAAGATCGGCGACGCCGACAGCGCGAAGCTGACCGGCGCCTTCGACCGTGGTGTCTTCTGCGCGCTGGAGGACGGCGGCGGGGCGGTGATGGTCATCGGCACTGGAAAGGGACTGGTGTATGAATACGAGAAAGGACTGTTGCGCCTCTTCTACCGCCCGAAAACCGACCTGCTGATGCCCGGCGATCCCATCCGGCACGTCGTCTACTTCGCCGGCGCCGGCGGCGGCGCGCCCGCGCAGCGCACCACCGTCGCGCAGATGGCGGCGTTCGCGAAGCAGTTCGGCGTGCTGGAGCCAGGCAAACCCGACTACGCGCCGAAGATGCTGGCCGGCAAGACGCTGGACGCCTACTTCGTCTGGAATGTAGACGCGGAAGGCGCGGCCGCGCGCGCCCGCATCGCGAAGACGCGCATGGCCGGCTTCCTGCCCGTCGCGCTGGACGGCGTGAACGATAAGTGGTCCGTCTACCTGCTGGACAGCGCGCGCAAGGGCGATAACTTCCGCATGCTGCCCGTCCGCGACGGCCGCGCCTGGGCGCAACTCGATCTCAACCTGGCGGACAGCGACCTCTTCCTCGGCCATCCGGTGACCGCCAGCAACCCGAAGATCACGCTACAGGTGGGCTGGAAACAGGAAGGCCAGTGGGTCATCGAAGCGCATAACCCCACCGACGCGCCCATCACCGCTGCCCTGGCCACCACGAAAGGCTGGCCCAAGTTCACCTTCGCGGAGAAGGTCGAACTCGCTCCCGGCAGCAGTAAAACCTGGGCGGTGGCGGAGAGGAAATGACGGGGAGCCCAAACTCACCATTATAGGAGTCAATGATGATACGTATTACTTTTGCATGTATTGTACTGTTCCTGGCCAGTGCAATCCCGCTGTATGCCGCCGGCAAGCCCGTCGTCCTCTTCCAGGCTAGGGTGCATCATAGTTATGTGGCGCAGCCATTGGTGGCAATGGGCATCGAAGTTGATGCCGCCCCGGCGGGGAAGTTGGCGGAAATGCTGGCCACCGGCCAATACAACGTCGCCGTGGTCGGTACCATGAATGATGCTGAACGAAAAGCCATCGAAGCATTCCTGGCGAAAGGTGGCGGCGTCTTCATGTGTATGCCCGAGCACGCGTATAAAGAGGCGTCAAGTTGGGCGACCTCCGACTGGACGACCACCAACCAGTGGCTGGAAAAACTGGGTGCTCGCCCTCGCTGGGAGGTGCTGCTGGACAGCGATAAAAACAACATACACCGCGACGAGATGAGCATGCCACTGTCCTGGAGTACGGATGTCGCGGCACCGGTCAACGAGGGCGTGCGCGGCGTGCTGATCCTCACCAGCCACACTGGAAAGAGCAGTATCGAACCACCGATGTCGTTTGATCTAAGCAAGGACTGGCAGGTGGTGGTGCGCGGCGCCGCCACCCTGAAGGGTGTGAAAGAAGTGCGCCAGGATCCGGTGCTGCAGAACTGGATTCCCAAAGAGCCAGTTGCCGGTTCCCCCCCGCTGATGGCAATCCGGCAGGTGGGCGCCGGCCGCATGGTGATTCTTGGCATCCGCAAATACTGGATATTCTCCCCGCCTCCGAATTGCCCCACGACGGAAGCAATGCTCACGACAGGGGTGGGTAACCAGCCGAGTGACTGGTTAAAGGTGTGTGCCAACACCTTCCGCTGGCTGGCTGAACCCGCGCAGAAGGCCGGATTGGGCGGGGCGACGACACCGGAGACCGTACTCCATCCAACCGTTATTTGGCCGAAGGCGCCGCGCATTGATTGGAGCCAGGAATCCACCGTGTCGCAGCTACCCGACCAACTGCAGATACGCGGCCTGGTCGGCGCGCGCACGGCGCTCTCCACCGGCACCGGCACGGTAGCCGACTACGTGAGGGCAGCCAGAGAAGCCGGACTGCAGTTCCTCGTATTCATGGAGGACGGCTTGAAGCTGGATGAGGCGAAGTGGGCGCAACTGGTGGAACAGTGTAAAGCCAACTCCGACGACGTCTTCCTCGCCGTGCCCGGGCTCACCTACGAGGATGCCCAGGGGAACCACCTCTACGCCTTTGCCGACACGGTAAAGATGCTGAAACCCGAGATGCTGTTGCCGGACGGGCGGCTGGCGACGCTTCAAACCATGCGTTCTCGAGGTTATTTCAATTTCAATCAACAGTATTTACGCCAGGCGGTACTCAGCGGTTTCTGGAACCATCGGGCGAATATGCTGCACTTCGCCGACTACAAGCTATACAACTCCTTTCCCATCTACAGCTTTGAAAATGGCCGGCAGATTGACAATGCGCTGGGCGAATTCCTGTACCTGAATAGTATCGGCGGCTGCCAGGCGCCGGTTGCCTTTGAATTTATGACCGAGCCGGCGCAAGTAGCGAAGCGCGCCGCTGAAGGCTGGAAGATTGTCAGCCACCGCGGCCTGCAAGACTTGAACGGCAACTGGAACAAAGGCGCCTGGTCGTTTAGCGGCAGCGGCAGCCAGTATATCAGCAACGGACCGCAAATCCTCGTCTGGCAAAGCCCGAACCGGATGGCCCAGCCGCGCGGCGAGTGGTGGCGACCCGATATCTGGCAGTACCGCCTGCAGTTCCGTGTGGCCTCGGAGCATGGTCTGAAGTCGGTTACCCTCCTCGATGGCGACCGCCAGGTGTTGCGTCGCTATCAGCCGAACGGGGCGAAAGTCTTCGAGCAGGAGCTGGTGCTGGCCAACAGCCAGCAGATCAGCCCGCTGCTGGTCGTGGAAGACCTGCAAGGCAGGCGGGCGATCAGCGCCGCCTTCTGGATGCGCAACCTGAACAATCATCAGGCCATCTGTACCGACCGCTGCAACCTTCTTGGCGATGCTCGCTTGCGCACACGGAATGGTGAACAGGTTTGGACCTATGCGGGTTTCAGCGCCAGCACGAACATCATCCCCAATAAGGGCCAGCTCACAATGGGGGTTGCTCCCGCGTTTCTCCTGACACCGAATGCCCCCACGCTACCGATTGACGGAACTCCGGTGGGCTTCCCCACGCTCAGCATGAATTTTTACCCGCGTATCCCCGGTGAGTTGCCGTACCTGTTCTCCTTTCCGCGGCAGTATCTCATCGGCGCGGAAATCGGCATCGGGCAGGCGGATATCACGCTGGCCTATGATCCACTGGAGGAAGGGGCGAAATACACGCCGTTGGGCCACCTCTACGAGGACAGCAGCAAACAATACGGCTGGGGCAACGCTTGGGGCAGTTGGCACCGGCTGGTGCCCACCATGAAAGTGGAAGGCTGGCAGCGCATCTACGCCCATACCTGGCTCACCGAGGGCTTCCGCCTGGGCGCCGTCGAGACCAACCTGACGGTGAAGAACAGCATTGACGTGCCGGCCGAGGGCCTGTATGTCACGCAAGCGAAAGGTGAACTCTGGCAGAACGGGAAGAAAATCGGCGATGCGTCCACCGAGCGCCTGACCGGCGCCTTTGACCGCGGCGTCTTTTGCACCTACGAGGACAACGGCGGCGCCGTCGTCCTCATCGGCACCGGCGATGGGCTCACCTACGACTACGCGAAAGGCACCATCAAACTCTTTTATCGCCCGAAGACCGATCTGCTCATGCCCGGCGATTGTATCCGGCACATCGTCTACTTCGCCGGCGCCAGCGGCGGCACGCCACAGCAGCGCACCACCACCGCGCAGATGGTCGAATTCGCCCGGCAATTCGGTATACTGGAACCCGGCAAGGCGGGTTATGCCCCGAAGATGCTGGCCGGTAAAACGCTGGACACCTATATGCTTTGGAATGTTGATGCGCAAGGAACGGCCGTGCAGGCACAGATCCCGAAGACCGCCATGCCCGGTTTCCTGCCCGCCGCCGTTGACGGCCTGAACGACCACTGGTCCGTCTACCTGCTCGATAACGCCCAAAAAGGCGACAACTTCCGCATGCTGCCCATCCGCGACGGGCGCGCCTGGGCGCAGCTCGATCTCAACCTGGCGGACAGCGACCTCTTCCTCGGCCATCCGGTGACCGCCAGCGATCCGAAGGTCACGCTGCTGGTGAGTTGGAAGCAGGAAGGCCAGTGGGTCATCGAAGCGCATAACCCCACCGACGCGCCCATCACCGCTGCCCTGACCACCACGAAAGGCTGGCCGAAGTTCGACTTCACGGAGAAGATCGAACTCGCTCCCGGCAGCAGTAAAACCTGGGCGGTGGCGGAGAGGAAATAACGGCTCTTGGCAACTGCCTTTTACCATATGATCCCTTCGTCGAGTGGGTACGATCTTCAGGCTCGTGATATGCTCCATCAAACGATAACTACTCCCCTGTTAATGGGATGTTCCGTAGATGCGCTCCGGCGTAAGCTGACCGACCCGGCATCGCCGCTGGCGCCCTGGTGGCGGCATGTGCTGGCGCTGGCGAAGCATGATCCGGTGTGGTATTCGCCGTATACCGTGCTGGCGGCGGTGGTGACCGAAGAGCCGGAGTATCTGGAGCTGGCGCGCCAGTTCTTCCTGCGCTATGTCGAGTACCGTGCTGAAGGTGAGATCAGCAACGAGGCGCAATATCATACCCATACCGTTACCGCGCCTCTCGGTCGTCGCGCCATCTGGTACGACTGGTTGGCGGACCTGAACCTCTTCTCGGCTGCGGAAGACGCCGCTATCCGCGAGACGCTGTTGGACAGCGCCAACATCTTTGCGCTGCAGCATCTGCAGTCGCGCATCCGCTCCTTCGACAACCAGATCATGGCCAATGCCTTCGCGGCGGCGGCGGTCGGGTATGTGCTGGGTTTCAAACGCGGCAACAGCGCGCTGGGACGGCGCCTCTACGCCAGTGGCCTTTCCTGGCTGCACGAGTTGCTTGGCGCCCTGCCCGTGGGTGGATACAGTCCCGAGGGCAGCGCCTACCACGAGCAGGTGGTGCTGCCGCTAACGATGCTCTCAGGCTTGCTGATCGAAGAAACCACCGGCACGCCGGTCTTCACTCGGGGCGTTGCGCCAGCAAACCGGCCAGTCCAATTACTGCTCGAGACATCTCGCCGCATGATCGGTCCCGGCGGCTTACTACCGGCCTGGGATGCGTATGGCTTTCAGGCCGCCACCATCAAAAGTGGCCTGGTATACCTGGCCAGGCTCACCGGTGATCTTGCCCCGCTGGCGATCATCCGCGACCAGGATATGTGGTACCGCACGGCGTTGCCGGCCTGGGAAATTGATGACCGACTGTGGACGCTGGTGTGGTGGCCGGAGGAAATGGCAGCGGACGCGACGGCGGTCTACCCCTCGTGGCTTATCCCCGACGTAGCCGGCGCCCTGCATGGCGCCGAATGTAAGGTGCGCCTCTTCCAATACTGGGACGAGTGCGGCGGCGTGCCCACTTCCGGGCGCAGCCAGGTTGACCCGAATAATCTCACCCTGGAGGCGTTTGGCAGCCCACTGCTGCTGGATGGCCACGGAACGGTCAGCACAGCGATCATCCCGCTGCCCGTCGAGCCTATTACCGCCTATGTCGGCACACGCACGTTGGAAACGGTGCAAGAGTATCTCTATGCTGCCTGGGGCGCGGAGATTCCGCTGGAGCGCGCCGTCGAAATGGCCATGGACGGTTCTGTGGGGTTGGCGAACGCCCTGGTCTTTGATGACGAACCCTGGTATGTGCCGCTGGCGCCGCGACGCGGGCACGGCGAGGCGCTGCACGACGCTGGGCCGCTGCAGGTGGTGCGCGGCAATGCCACCGAGTACTATACCGACCGCTATGACGTCTCCCGCGTGACGCGCACCAGTGCGCTGGTGCGCGGGCGCTATGTAGTGGTCACCGATCGGGTGAACGCCGAGAGTCCGCATTCCCTGACCTGGCAAGCCTACCTGCGTCCGGAGGCGGCGCTGGAGGAGGGCCACGCGGTGATTACCACGCCGGAACAGGTGCATGGCGACGTGATCCCACTGCAGGACGGGACGCTGACCCTGACCGAGGTGGACGGCTACCCACGCTTTCCGGGAGAGACCCGCAGCCTGCTGATGCGCCATACCGTCGCGGCAGGCAATGATGTGCGCCTGGACGTGGCGCTGGCGCCGCAGTCGCTGCTGGACGAGATTGCTGATCTAACTGATTCGTGGGAGCGCCGCATCGGCGCGCACAACGACGTCGTCTCCCTGCGTGACGCCTATCTATCCGACCCGGGCGATGAGCAGGACCAGCCGCGCTACTATCGAAGGACGGTATCGCTGGAGGTGGTCGAAGGACGTTGCATGTTGGAAGTCGCGAAAGCCAGTCATACACTGACCGTGCGCGTGAACGGACAGGCCCTCCCCGCAACCACACGGCAGTTTCCGGGAGGAGGGGGGTGGAGCGGCGCCGTGAGTTTCCTGCCCTGGTTCTTCGATGTGACGTCAGCGCTACACGTTGGCGAGAATACGATCGAATTGATCGCCCCCTACTTCCACGGCGAGACAGTATGCGGGCCGGTGCGCTTGCATGCCGTGCGCGCGCCGCAGCCGACCCGGGCTGAACGTACCGGCCTCGACACGCTGCGCATTACCTTTGCGGGCGAAACCGACGAGCTGGTGCTGGAGCGCGAAGGCGGCCTGGCGCCGTGGGCCGGCGGCAAGACCGATGCCCGCTATGCCGTGTTGACGGCTGATGGCCAGGTCAGCGCCGCCGAGATGACGAGACTAAGCCTGCCAAATGGGTTGAGGATTCACAGTCAGGCTCCGTGCGATCTGGTCTGGACGTCGGACGCATTGGTGCTGGCCGTGCTGACGGAGAGCGCCACCGTGCATGTCGCCTGGAACGACGGCTGGTTGTTCGTCGAGAGAAGTGGCTGCGTGTATGTCCAATACTCCGGGACATCCACCTATCAACTGCGCCTGCGCCTGCAGGAAGCGCGCCCGGTGGTGGTGAACGGGACGCCCATCGGCATCCATGGCGGACCGGAAGCCCCTGAAGTTGCGCTCGATCTCGAACCGGTGAGTGCGTCGGCTCCACCCCCCGCCAGTCCCGACGAGGTTTACACCCTCGCGGAGCAGTGTGGTGAAGCGGCGGCTCCTTTAATCGTCGCCGCCCTGGAGAGCGAGGATTGGCGCGTGCAGATGGCGGCGGCGGATGTCGCCGGCCGCCTGCGCCTCGTTGCCGCGGTGCCCGCATTGCTGTCGCGCTTCGCCGAAGCGGAAACAGAACTGCCCTATCCCGAGTTGGGGAAATGGTGGCGCATCAGTAAGATGCGGCGCAACCCTGACTTTAAGGCAGGCCCGGACCCAAGCCTGCCCATGCCGCTGGCGGTGAAGCGCTGGCGCGTGAAGCGCGCCGTCGTCACCGCGCTGGGCAAAATCGGCGATACGCGCGCGGTGGCGCCGCTGGAGCAGGCGCTGGCCCGCTGCACCGACTTCTTCCCGGTCACCTCGCAACTCGGCGTGGCGCTGGGACGCCTGGGATCGCCGACCAGTATCCCGGTACTGGAGCGCCATCTCCATCACAAGGAAGTCAATACCCGCATGCATGCCCGGCTGGCGCTGCAACTTCTCACCGGCGAAATCGATCGAGCGACCTTCGAAGCACAGGTGAATCCGGGATGAGCGCGCGAAAGTAGCGTAGCATATTATGGACTCCATTGAAATAGCAGCACCATTAACTGGTCTGCCGTGTCAAAGCTGTCTATCAAAGGAGAAACTCCATGCCCATGACCCGCTTGTTGAGTCTTGCCATAACATTTCTGGTATTGTGCACGTGCGCGACAGCAGGACAACGCACCTTTGCGCTTACCAACTGGGTAGAGTGTGATTGGCCGCGCATGTTGCTAAATTATGATTTGACCTGTGCGCCGGGAGAGTTCTTCCCGAATAAAGTCGAGGTGATCAACCCCGCCGGGACAGCGGTACCGAGCCAGGTGCAGGTGCTGGCACAACATGATGACGGCTCGATCAAGTCCTGCCGGCTGAGTTTCTATGCCGCGTTGCCAAAGGATGATACGTTGACATATACCCTCCGCTCCGCGGACAAGCCGACCCTCTTTACTCCTGGCGTAACGGCTAAAGTGAAAGCTGGTGTGCTGGAGGTAGCGAGTAACATCGCCGGCGTGCGCCTCCCCGCGCCCGGTGGGAAGTCCTTGAAGCAGCCGATGGCTCCGTCAGCAATCCCCGCGCCGATCCTCGGGTATCGCCTCTCAACCGGGCAGTGGGCGGGTAAAGGCTGGTTGGAAAGTGATCGTCAGGTGGCGTCCTGGTCGCAGGCCGTCGTCGCCGATGGCCCGCTGTATAAAGAGTATGCCTATGAAGTCCGCTTTGTGCCAGAGGGCTATTATAAAGTCCGCGTGCGCGTGGAGGCGGAAGACCCGCTGGTGTATGTGGCGGAAGAATATGACATGCACCGCGCCACCGCCGGCAAGGATCTCTTCGTTTTCACGCTGAATGACGGCTGGCGCCCGGATACCGTGCTGTGGTCCAGCAAGGCCCTGCCCGCCGGCAAGCAAATCCTTGTCCGGAAGAATCGCGTTGAGAATGACACCAGCCTCTGGAAAGAGGCGCTGGACTTCACCGCGGATCGCCGGCATACACAGTTATTTCCCACCGGCGACTGGGGCAGCAAAACGCAGTGGTACGGGCTGTTTCAGGAAGCCGGTGATGCCGCCTCCCCCTTTGTCGGAGTGATGACGATGCACACCGGAGCCTGGCGCTTGCCCGACCAATCCCTCTCCGACATTGTCTGGACGAAAGACGGCAAAGTGCGGGTGAAGTTCCGCACGTCTATCCATTTGAATGGCGCACCGCAGAATCCGTTCTCGACGGCGGAGATCGACCCGAGCCTGCCGCAGACACTCGGACGCCGTATGTGGGCACTGGTGCTCGGGCCGCGGCCAGCAATGATGAAGGACGGAAAAACCATTGATTTTACGAAACTTGATGGCTATCGCGGCTACCAGGGCTTCATCAATCTGGATCGCTACAAAGACTGGCTGCTCACCTGGAAGGCGAAGGACGTGCCCGGCCCGCGCATTTACGGTACGCCGGCATCCATCGCGCGGCTGAAAGAGACGCTGGATCGCTGCCCGGGCAAGGACCAGATCAAGGATTTCTCCCTGCTGACCGGTGATTTGAAAACCGCCATTGCCGAAGCGGAACGGGCGATACGCGCGATTGATCACCGCATGGGCCGCGCGTTGCCGTATTTCGGTTCGCACTACCGGCAAACGCAGTGGGACGCCGAGCCGACGTTTTATGCGGATAGCGCGCTGGCGTGCAAAGATCTGCCCGCTGATCTGCGACGGAAGCTGTTGGCGAAAGTGGCCGCGGCGTGCTATCTGCTGTCCGACGCCGATTTCATCCCCCGCGGGGTGGGGACGCATATGGGCAATCCCAACATGGCGATCAACCGCTATATGGGCTTGCCGTTGTATGCCACGCTGATCTCGAACCATCCGCGGGCGAAAGCCTGGCTCGATGACGCCTATGTCTATACGAAATGGAAAACCTCCTACAACGTGGCATCCGCCGGTGGGACGTTCCGCGAATGTCCCGGTTATACCACCTATGGTCCCAGCCTGTTCATCGGCGTCGCGGCCATTGCCTTGCGCAATGCCGGTTATGACATTGACCGTTTCGCCCCGCTGAAGGAGTGGGGGCAGTACTTCGAGGCCATTGATACCCCGCCCACGACGCCGCGCGGCTTCCAGCGTCCCTGGATGACGGAGTGGCTCGGGAATCGCAAAGTCCGCGTGTTGCCCGGGTTCGGCAACGGCGCGGATATCGCCGGCGGGCAGTTCTATCTGCTGCTGGCGCATCTCACCGCGAAAAGCGATCCTGCCTTTGCCGCGCGCATGATGGCCGACTGGCAGGAGGCCGGCGCCGCCCAGAGTTGCACCGATAGCGCGGCGCCCTTCTACTGGTTCTTCTGGAATCCTGACATCACGCCGGCACCCGTGAAGCGCACCGATCATCT
>JAKIYB010000600.1 GCA_022708765.1 Armatimonadota bacterium
CACCATCACCGAAATAGTCTTCAATCATGTGACCGAGATATCCGGTGACGATCACCGCCTCGTCAATGCCGGCGGAGGACAGCCCGCGCAGGATACGCTCGAGAATCGGCACCCCGGCGACGGGGATGAGCGGCTTCGGTAGATTGGCGGTGAGCGGCATCATGCGCGTGCCGCGCCCGGCGGCCAGCACCACAGCGCGATGAACGAGGGACATGAACGGATACCTCCGTCCATTAATTCGCGCAGATCGTTGGGGCTTCCTTTTACGTTGCGCGTAGCCGACGGTCGCACAAAACCACACAAGCATATTTGTATACATATAAAAACCCCCTCCGGTAACCGGAGGGGGTTTCGAACAGGCTATGTGGACGGTCCTTACGCCGTCGCCAGCGCGACCGGCGTGGTGCCGGCGGCATTGGCGAGGGTTTCGGCGAGGTCGGTGTCTTCCCAGCGCACGTTGAGATCGGTACGGCCAAAGTGGCCGTAGGCGGCGGTGCCGAGGAACTGCGGGCGGCGCAGGTCCAGCGTTTTGATGATACCGCCGGGCGTCAGGTCGAAATACTCGTAGATTAGCTCGACGATCTTCTCGTCGGGCACGTGACCGACGCCGAAGGTCTGCACGGAGACGCTCAAGGGGCGCGCTTCGCCGATGGCGTAGGCGATCTGCACTTCCAGGCGATCGGTCAGGCCGGCGGCCACGACGTTTTTCGCGATGTAGCGCATCATGTAAGCCGCGCTGCGGTCCACTTTCGTGGGATCTTTGCCGGAGAACGCCCCGCCGCCGTGCCGCGCCATGCCGCCGTAGGTATCTACGATAATTTTGCGGCCGGTGACGCCGGTGTCGGCGCAGGGGCCGCCCACGGTGAAGGCGCCGGTGGGGTTCACCAGCACCTGGGTAGCCGCGTCAAGCATACCGAGTGAACCGAGGATCGGCGTAATCACCAGTTCCTGGAAATCCGCGCGCATTTGCTCGTTCGTCACGTCATCCGCGTGGTGGCTGGAGATGAGCACTTTGTCCACGCGCACCGGACGATAGCCGTCGTATTGCACCGTCACCTGGGTTTTGCCGTCGGGGCGCAGGTAGGCCAGCGTGCCATCCTTGCGCACTTCCGAAAGGCGCTTCGCCAGCCGGTGCGCCCACTCAATAGGCGCGGGCATGAGCTGCGGGGTCTCGATGCAGGCGAAGCCGAACATCATCCCCTGGTCGCCGGCGCCACCCACGTCCACACCCTGCGCGATGTCCGGCGACTGTGGCTGGATGAGATTATTGATGGGCACGGTGGCGCCGTTGAAGCCGGTGGCGGCATCGTAGCCGATGCCCGCCAGCGTGCCGCGAGCCACGCCCTCGATATCAATCTTACCTTTGGTGGTAATTTCGCCGCCGACGACCACGGTACAGCCCGTCAGCAGCAGTTCGCAGGCCACGCGCGAATACGGATCTTGCGCGAGCAGGGTATCCAGCACCGCATCGGCGATCTGGTCGGCCACCTTGTCGGGATGTCCCTCGGTGACGGACTCGGAAGTGAACAGGTATGTGCGCTCGGCCATCGGCGTGCTCTCCTACAGATGCGACAAACTCAGTCTTATTCAATGTCGCGAGGCGATTATACCATCTTTTCAGGTGAAATCAAAGGCGAACACGAGGACGTAAACGTCGAACTGAATCTGCCCTTAAAAAACGCGAACGGGGCGCGGATGCCGGAATTCCAGCATCCGCGCCCCGCCCAGCATAATACGCGCCATCCGGCTTGGGCGCTACTCCTCCGCGATCTCATGCGCACCTTCCCACCCGGCGCTGCCCGGATGCAGCGACAGCGGGAATTCGGACATATCCACCGGCACGATGGGATCGTCCATGTGCGCGCGCATCAGCCGCAGGCGCGGGTCCGTCTCCGGGTCGCGGCCTTCGGCGACGTAGAGGGCGATTTCGGCGGCGATGAGTTCGCGCAGACCCGGCGTGCCCACGGGGGCGGTTTCGCCGGCGATGCGATACAGCGACGCGGCGATCCAGTGATAATTATGGCGGTGTTCCACCCACACGCCATGAATGGCCTTGCGTTGCTCGGCCAGGCAGGCGTGCTGGGCGTCGGTGAGATTGGGCCGCGCCAGCAACTCGTCGAGGATGGCCTGCGCCTTCTCCAGGCTGGGGAAGACGACTTCAGTGAACTGCTTCAAATAAGCCGCTTTCAGTTCCGGCCCGTAATGCAGGATGCGCCAGACGCCGCCCCGCTGCTCGCTCATCTTCGTATCGTAGCTCTGCAGCGCGTGGCGGAAGTAGTCCAGATCGCCGGGCGCGAGCTGCCCTTCGTCGGGAACGATGGGCATGTGGCGAATGAGCGCCCAGATCTGCAGCAGGTGGCCGGCGTTGGGCAGCGGTTGCTCGCGCGCAACCATGTCATTCAACTGCCACGCCTCGATGAGCGCCGGGGCCATCGCTTCGCCCACCCATTCGCGGGCGATCTCCGCCACTGCCTGCGCGGTGGGCACGCGGCCATGCGCGATGGCGTGCTTGAAGACGGCGGTATTGACGCTGTACGGGCTGCTGCCGGACGCGCCGCCGATGACGTTCGATACGCCCCAGTCCAGCAGTTGGCAGACGATTTCGTGCGTTTCGAAGGGGCGCGGGTCATCGCCGGCATAATAGCCGGGG
>JAKIYB010000601.1:0-2271 GCA_022708765.1 Armatimonadota bacterium
GAGGTAGACACCCCCGCCGGCAAGCAGGCGCCGGAATTGCGCATGCATACACCAGATCAAATGACGACACCGGAGAAGCTGCCCTCTGCCGGTCCCGTCTTCCCGCTGCCCGCCGGCTTGAACAGGTTCGCCTTCACCGGCCAGTGGGGCATTGACTGGGAACTGTATACTGACGCCGAAGTCGCTATGCAAGCATCCATCGGCAACTGGGGCAACTCCTGGCATCCCTCCACCGAGCAGAACCAGTTCCGCAGGGCGAACAACAAGCCATATGAGGAGCGCCAGCACATATTGCGCCTGCGCGGGCAGGACGCCATGCGGGTGATTATCCTGCCGTACCACAAAGGCGATCGTCCGAACCCGTTTACCGTAGAGAAGCGTAACGGCCAAACGCTCATCCGCGGCAACATGATGACGATCGCGCTTACCGAACATGGGTATAGCCGCGAGATCTTCAAAGCCGTCGGTATGCATAAGAGTCTCACCGCATTCGGCACGGAACCGGTGCAAGAGCAGGACATGCGCATTGCCGGTGGGCCAACGGAAGTGGTGCTCGATGAGAAAGGCGGCACGTTGACGGTGAGCGGTGCCGCTGGTGAACGTACTGTCGTATTGCCGAAAGGGTGGAAGCTGGCAGCGAATGATGCGGTACGCAAAGTCGGCGCGGAATGGATCGTGAAGTATGACGGCGGCACACCGCTGGCGCTAACCATCGAACTCACACTGTAACCTGGACCCTCCAGTATCTCCTAGTCTGGGTGATGGTGCTCGTGAGTCGCACGCCTCCCGTGCTGTATGACGTCGCTTTGCTGTATAATACGAGTCGTTGAAGCGCTTTAAGGTTAAGGAAGCATGCACATTACTCAAATTAGCCTGATATTCGTGAGTCTATGCGCCGGGGCGGCTTTTGCGGTCGTCGCGTCGGCGCCAGTCGTGGCGGATAGCGCCGCCTCGCAGGCGTTTGTCGCAAAGGCGCTCGCTGCTGGACGCTGCTGGGCGGTGGATACCGAGGTAGATAAGGACGGCGCGCTGCTCTCCGGCGCGCCGGACGCCCCGTTAGCACCGGGGCGGTATCGCCTGCACGTCCTCCTCTCCCGCGCACCGCTGGGCGACCGCTTCAGCAACGCGGTGGAAGTGACCATCAAAGTCGGCGACGTAGCGCAGCGCGTCAACCCGTTGCGCTACGCCTTGCCGAACGAGTTCATCCACATGCCGGTGGATTTTAGCGTAAAACCGGGAGACCGGGACACCGGATTTGCCATCAACTGGCGCGTCTCGCCCGAAGCGAAGAAGCTGCACAAAACCGGCGGCGCGGCGATGGTGGAAGCCGGACCGGACGACGATAATCTTATCCCTGACGTAATCGTCAACCGTCCGAAGACCGCCAATGACGGCACCATCAGTGTGAGAGACCTGCCAGCGCTGCCCTACAATCTGGCGGTGAGCGGCGTGCATATCGAGCGCCTTTGCCCCGTCCGCACGACGGTGCGGGCTGATAAGGTGGTCTACAAACCGGGGGAGACGGGCACGGCGACGGTGACGCTGACCAATACCGGCAATACGCCGGCGACGGTGACGTTGACCGTGGAAGTGCTCGCCGGGCTGGATGGCAAGAAGCCTGTTGCCACGCAGAAACTGGAGATACCCGCCGCCGGCGAGAAAACCTGGAGCGGCCCGTTTTTCACCGTCGGCATGCGCTGGGGCGCGGAAGTGCGCGCGACCGTCACCGCGGACGACGAGCGAGCCGATGACGCGCGCGCCGTTTTCGCCGTTTCACACAACCCGTATGAGGTGGCGATGTTCGCCGCCCAGGGACCGAATCTCGGCCTGGGCTGGAAAGACCGCCGACGCCGAGCGGCGTGTGCTGGAATGGCGCGAAGCCGGCTTCACCGGCGCGGAACTCTTCTTCTGGGCGCCGTGCGATTTCGGCGATTTTACCCCGCATATCGAAGACTTCTTCAGCGGGCAGACACAGTATACGCACTCGGTGAGCGGCACGAAGAATCTGCTGGCCGCCCTGCATAAGCACGGCATGGCCGGCGCCGTTTACTCCAACCTTTGGGGCACCGACGGCGCATCAGGCTTTGAGCTGTTGCGCAAGCATCCAGAATGGTTTGCGCCCAACGTGCAATACGCGTCAGACTATATTGAGTTCTGGCGTCTCATGGAAGAGAAGAAGGTGACCACCATGCACCAGTGGTGCGAGACATGGCTCGTGCAGGACGAGAAAGTCACCGCCGACGCGATTGACCATCATGCGAAGGAGTTGGT
>JAKIYB010000601.1:2281-2649 GCA_022708765.1 Armatimonadota bacterium
CTCTTCGGCTGGGATGCCGTGCGCTATGACACGTATATCAGCTCCCCATGGACGAAATGGGCGACGCGAAAGACGCGCGACCAGGTCGGCGCGGTCGTGCCGGCGTACCAGTTCGGCTACAATACCTTCCCCGGCACCGATGCGAAGGTGGGCGCGCTGGATGCCATGTATGACGGCGGCGGCATGGCGATGCTGGAGTATATCCGCCAGGAGCATTACCAGAGGCTTGCCGATTACGCCGGGCAACTCTGGTACTGCCGGGACATCGTCTGGCCTTCCGGCGGGCAGATTGGGCCGCTCTATCGTCATCCCTCGCCGCCCGACACCAAACCAACCACGGCGTCGGATATCGACGCGTTGTACGTCTC
>JAKIYB010000602.1:0-2313 GCA_022708765.1 Armatimonadota bacterium
CGCAGGCAGCAGCGGTTGCAGTGAATAGGAGTAGTTATAAGTCAGGGGGTTTCCCTGTGCATCGAGGATGTTCACCTGTATGGCACGTAAATCGAGAACGGCCTGCTTGCGCTCCTGCCCGTTCCAGAAGACCAGCTTATCTGGACTGGGGCGGAACCAGAGGCCAAGGAGCGCTTCGCGTGGAGCGAATACCGGCGCTGGATTCGCGTGGGCGGCCACCGCCAGTTGTCGCGGATATGCAGGAGTGTTTCTCGTGACCCAGCTCAGCACCGTGCCCGCCGGCACGGTGAGCATCGGGTCAGGCAGCGTAATGTCTATCGTTTTCCCGCCAGCCGGCACCACCACCAGCAGTTCAGGCAGCGCGGGCGACGTTTCGTCGTACAGGTCTACCACCAACCGATACGTGCCGGGGCCAGGTAGTGCGACCGCGAAAGCGCCATCAGCGGTAAGCGATGGCTGCATTAAGCCCGCGCGCCGCTGCATCTCCTCGGTAAGCACACCGTCAAATTGTCCTTGGAGTGAGATGGGGATTACGCGGAACTGGCTCAAGCCTTTGATCGGTCCCGTTTTTGTCAGGAACCGGCCTTTCAGCGCCGTACCGGTTTGGAAGTTCAGCGTGAGCTCGTTTGGCTCGTTCTCTTCCATCGGGGGGAGATATACATTGGTGAAAGCGGCGACACGCGGTGTCATCGCAGACTTCGTCATAGCAATGATGGTGAAGGGCGGCGCGGCTTCGCGGAACTCGACATAGACGTTAATGTAGGACGGATTATCGGGATTTGGCCGGTAGTTATATTCGCTGGAATTCATCCCCGAGTTACTGCTCGATGTGAAAAAATAGAGAATTCGGCTGGGCGTATCGCCGAGATTAATCATCTTTATTCGCAAGTTTCGCGAACGAGGATTCGGTTCGGTGGGCGGCGCGGGCAACGGCGCCGTGATGGTGGTCGCTCCCGGCGGCAGCATGCCCGGCGGCACGCCTTTACCCCAGACGACCGCTTCGACGGGCGGCACGTCTTTCCAGATGACCTGGCTTTTTGCATCCGAAGTAGATTCGACGTATGTAATCTGCTTCATCCAGCAGTACCCCAACGTCACCGGGGTGTTCGGCTGCGCTTTCCCGTCGGCATCGAAGATCGTCTGCGTAATAGTGCGCGGTTTCAAATTTAACGCATAACGAGCCGGTTCCATGCCCGCCTTCACTGTGATATCCGTCGCCGGGCCGGCCATGGTGCCAGAGCGCAGCGTCAACTCATAATCGCGCGCCGGCCAGGGACCAAGGTCCAGCATCCCATCCGCGTTTGTCTGTCGGTTGCCCAACGACTGCCGGCGGCGCGCCGCCGTTGGATTGCGTTCATCGTCCCAAAATGGCAGATAACCGGCGCCGTCGTAGCTGATGGTTCCGGTGACAGTGGCGTTCACTAGCGGTTTCTCATCGGCGTCAAGTACCAGCACCTTTAGCGGTGCGGGGCGCTCCACGATGAACGACACCGCTTGCATCGGCCATAAATCGTCGCATTTCCATTGTTGTCGCAGGTACTGCTCGCTGGAGTTCATGTATACCCGCGCGACGATGGATATTTCTTTCGCATCTTTCGGAATGCCACGGAACCAGTAGCGGCCGCCACCCAACGCGACGAAAGACAGGCTATTCGATGACTTATCCGCCAGGCGATATCGGCCGTTTAAATTCACGTTCGGAACCAATTCGCCATCAGCGTAGGTGGTGGTGACGATCATGCCTTCTTTCACAAACTCGAAATCAACAGTGTTGACCTTACCGACTTCGAGCTTCATCTGTTTGTTCGTGCCAATCACGGAGATTGAGGCTGATCCGGCCGGCACGGCGGTGGTGTAGGTGCCGTCTTTGTCCGTCATCGGACGGGGCATGATATCTTTTCCATCCACGCGCACGTGAACGGTCGCCCCCGCGAATGGGGTGCCGTCGGTGAATTTTACCGTGCCTTGCAGCACGCACAGATCTTTTTCCGGGGGGTCAGGTATGGGCTGGGAGAGGCCGAAGAGACCGGCGAAGATGAGCAGCACGCCAATGAGCCAACGACAGACACGCATGGGGATATCCTCCTGATTACCGGGTCACGCACGCTGCCGTGACCCCAACGGTTTGACGGGACCGCGAGGCGAAAGGTTCCAGTCCTCTTAATCTAAATACGACAGCGCAGGGAGAGTTCCTGCTAATAACGTTCTACGAAAAGGAACCTTCTTTCGTTACGTCGAATTTATTATTTGCATCACCGCGACCGACCTGCTGCTTGGGCGGCGCGCATTTTGGAGGAGAGAATGCCCTACACT
>JAKIYB010000602.1:2367-2637 GCA_022708765.1 Armatimonadota bacterium
CCGCCGTGTCATTGACGCCACCGGCGTGAAGATCAACTGGGAGATCGCCCATGCGGGCGTGGATATTATGGAGCAGCTTGGTACACCGCTGCCCGACGAAACCATTGAGTCCGTGCGTAAGAACGGCGTGGCGCTGAAAGCGCCTATCACCACCCCCATCGGCAGCGGCTTCCGCAGCGTGAACGTCGCCCTGCGCAAGGCGCTGGACCTGTATGCCTGCGTGCGCCCATGCAAGAGCTATGCTGGTGTCCGATCGCGCTACAGAGGCGT
>JAKIYB010000603.1:0-343 GCA_022708765.1 Armatimonadota bacterium
ACCAGCAGCGCATTGATACTGTTCACCAGCACCGTCCCGCTGCGCTCCAGAATCTGGTAAACCGGCACAAGAAAATCTGAGTTGCCCCGGTCACCGAATCCCCGCGCCAGGATGAATCCGTCAAGCGTTGCCAGATCTATCCCTTGCGCCAGCACCGACACGCCTCCGGGCATCACAGCGGCGCCTAACTGGTCCGGACGGATGATGCACGCCTCCGCGTTGCGCGTCACGGCCGCCACCAGTTGCTGACTGTGCCAATCCTGCTCCAGATACGCCGTGACTATCCCAATGCGAAGGGCGTTGCCCATCCATGCCTCCCTCTAGTCGGCCATTCCCTCGGCGG
>JAKIYB010000603.1:353-2621 GCA_022708765.1 Armatimonadota bacterium
CCCGCCGCATTTGTTCACTTTCCAGCACAGTGGCGCGTGCGTCGCCGCGCCGCGCGTTACCGGACACTTCTGTCGGGGCCGTCGCCCGAACTACCGGGGAACTACCCCCACACTGGAAAGTATGGGAAAGCCGGGAGCTAACGTAACACCGCGCGTGTAGATGTTTTCGCGCAAAGGCCGCGCCTGCTGTCATCGCATGCATACAGGGCTCGCATCTGCGCCATACAAGACGAACGCTCCCCACACGGGTTAGCCCCCACCCCGCCACAAAGCCCGCGTCCAACGGCCGGATGTTCGTGCGGCGCGTCCTATGGCGTAAGCCGACGAGACACCGGTGGACAGCGATGCCCCCGCGTGTTGGCTATGCACCACAAGCACGGCAAATATTGATACATTTCCGCATACACACCGCGCTGATATGGCAGCAGGAGCAAACAGCGCGGAAGGACGACAGGCCCCACCGGGGTGTCCGTAAAAAATGAGGCTTATGAACAATCTGATTTAGCGGAATATTACGCCTGCTAACCGCAAGGCGGATGTCCGGATTGCTCAGGTGCCGGTCAACTTGGTGGGATAGACTATTTACTTTTCGAGTACCTGTACCACCGCTTCCTTGGTAAAAGAAGGAACACGGCGATGATAATCGAATTTAATATCACCGGCAGCAGTTGACCCGTGCGAGCCAGCGCTGCCTGCGCTATCTCTGAAAGGAGTTCCCATGCGACATCTGACCCATCTTGTCAGTACCTTCTGCGCGCTTGCGCTCCTCGCCCTCCTGGCTGGCTGCGGCGGGGGCAGCTTAGCAACGTGATCGCAGCCATCACCACCCTGAAAGCCGCCGCTGATAACAGCGTCTCCCTCGTCGGCACGGCATCCGCGCTGCCCGCGGGCCTGGCGGCCGCCGACCTGACCCTTGTCCCCAAAGCCGTCGGCGACGTGCCCGCAGCCCCTACGGGCGCCACCTTCCTGTCAGCGGTGGATTGCGGCCCGGACGGTACGCAATTCAGCCTGCCGGTAAATCTCGCCTTCGTGCTAAATCCCGCGCGCGCGGCGGGTGAGACGCTGCCCGTCTACCTGCTGAATGGCGGCGCCTGGATCCCGGCCGGCGTCGTCGCAACCGTAGCCTCGGATGGCCTGTCCGCCACCGCGCCCATCCTCCACTTCAGCACCTACGGCCTCTTCGCCACTCAGCAGACGGTGCTGCCGAGTGACAAGTATTTTCGCTTTGATACCGGCGTGTATGACGGTGGTTTCCCCAGTGAGATCATGTACGATGATGTCAACCAGACGCTGGCGCTCCCCCATGCCACCGCGCTGGCCGTCACCACCCCATATGGCAGCATCACCCAGGCCCCCTATGGCGCGTATGACGACAGCAACGGCACCAATCCGCCGACTTTCCCCGCAACCGCTGGAACCGTCTACGTCTTCCACTCATATGACTTCGGCACTCAGACCAGCAAATACTACAAACTGCATATCGTCAGCGCCACCGCGCGCGAGGGGCAGACAAACGGCGTGTTAACGTTCAAGTACGAGCAGATCCTGCCACTGCCCATCGTAGCCGCCGGCGGCGAATGGGACTTCGGCAACAGCGCCCACCTCTCGGTGATGATGGGCGGCGTGATGCTGGACTACACCGCTGACGCCGCCGCGCCCGTCATCGCCATTGAAGGTAACTACACCAATGCCAACACCCTGGAGGGCACCTGGAGCAACACCGCCACCCAGGCTGGTGGGAATGTCACCGTCACCCTCACCCTCACTGGCGGTCAGCTCAACGCCACTATCATCGGCACGAACGGCCTGAGCGCCACGCTGACGAACGGTACGAAACAGTAACCACTAACACAACGACACATACCGAACGCCCCCCTGTGCATGTGCCAGGGGGGCGTTAGTTGTAGTAAGGCGCGGGGTGCTCCCCTACCCCACTGTCACCCGCGCTACCGACATCGGCGGTAAGGTGAGGGTGTTGAACTCGAAGCATTGCGAGCCCGTCCGCCAGCCACCGAGCAGATCCTCGCCCGTAAGCAAATCGGCATAACCGGATGGCGGGAAATCCTCTAACGTCACCAGCACCTCTTCCGTTACGCTGCGATTCACCAGGAAGAGCCACTTCGCGTCGTCCGTGACGAGGTAGGCACCGGTGACAGCAGGCACCTCGGCGCCTTCCAGCGCCGGGCTGTCAATTATCAGCGGCACCGCCTGGCCGGGCGCGGCGGGACGGTAGAAGCGGAAGACATCGGCCAGTGGTGAGACCTCTAC
>JAKIYB010000604.1 GCA_022708765.1 Armatimonadota bacterium
ACGTCCGTGCCCCCTTGCACTTCCCTTCAAAGCCTGCTATAATGCGTGACCGTGCGTCCGGGCATACTCGGCGACGGTTTTTGACGAGGAGTGATTTCGATGGGATATGTATGTGAAGTTTGCGGTAAAGGCGCCATCACCGGTCATAGCATCAGCCATTCGCATATCCGCACCAAGCGCACCTGGAAGCCGAATATCCAGAAAGTGCGCGTGCGCGACGCCAAAGGCACCCCTTCCCGCATAAACGTCTGCACCAGTTGCCTGAAGGCCAATAAAGTCATCAAAGCCTACTGAGCCGACACCACATCCTGCAAAACATGACCGCCGGGCCAGAACAGGCTCGGCGGCAGCGCATACAGGAGACCGAGATATACCACAACCGCCACCACCAGACTCACAAGCACCTGCAGCGCCAGCTTCAGGCGGGGCACGATCAGCTTGCCGTGAGCCCCGACGCTCTTGGTCTCCGGAACATGGGGAGCCGTCCATCGCAAATGAGGGCCGATATCGTCCTGGCGCAGCGCTTCCAGCTCAGCAGCGGGCAGGTTTGCGGTTTCAGTATACGAAAAGCGGGGCGTCAGCAGTTCTAACCGAGCAACCACATAGACCGCCACGCCCATCAGCAGCGAGGCCAGCAGCACCTTTGCGGTGAGCACGGCGATTGAGCGACCGTTGATGCCGCCCAGATGGCGCCGCAGGATGTCAATGAGCACGACGCCGCCCAGTACCAGTGTGACACTGGCGGCCAGCGAGATGCCGCCATACCGCAGCGGTGTCTGGATGAGCCAGAGCGCCAGCGGAATATTCACCAGCACCACCCCCAGCGCCACCATCATCGGCACGTAGTTTTTCCCCAGCGAGAAGAAGGCGCGGTTGACGATCTGCATCAGACTGAGGCCCAACAAAGCCGGGGCCAGCAGCATGGTGGCGTAGGACGCCGCCCGCACACCGTTGGCGCCATACTCATCGCCGCCCCACAGCAGGAAGTTCATGGGTTCCGCCAGCACGAAGATGCCGACCACCGCGGGGATGGTGAGCATCAGCACGGCTTTGATGGCATTCACCAGCGTATTGCGAAACTCATCTTTCTGCCCCAAAGCGACCTGCTGTGCGAGCCGTGGAAAGGCAGCGGTGGAAATGGCGACCGCGAAAATGCCCATCGGCAGTAACACCAGCCGGGTGGCGGCGCGCATATCGGCCACAACCGGCGCGCCCAGCGTGGTGGCCAGGATGCCCGGAATGGTTTGCAGCGTGGCCATGCCCAACGTGAAGGCGATCATCACCGGCACGAAGTAGATCAATACCCGGCGCACGCCCTCGTGCCGCAGATTTATGATGGACGCGTAGCGGAAACCGTACTTGCGCAGTACGGGGAACTGAATCGCCGCCATGCTAAACGCGCCGATGATGACGCCCAGTGCCACGCCATAGATACCATGCGGCCCCCACTCGAATTTTCGCAGGAACAGCAGTCCGCTGATGATGCCCAGGTTGTAGGTAACCCAGACCAGTGTTGTCGCCAGGAAGTGATGGTATGAGTTCAACATCCCGGTAAACAATCCCGAAAGCGCGGTGAAAAAGACCATAAAGCACAGAATGCGTGTCAGGGTGACGGTAAGGGTGAACACCTCGGATCCCGGCGCATATCCCGGCGCGATAATCTTCACGAAGAAAGGTGTAAAGAGCAGCAGGATGACCGTGCCGACAGCGATAGCCACCAGCATCAGGTTGGCGATAATGCTGCCAACCTTGTTAGCGTCCTCCTGGTTGCCTTTAGCCAGATAGCCGGAGAATACCGGGATGAACGCCGCGCTGAGCGCCCCGCCCGCCAGCAGGTAGTAGAGCAAATCCGGCACGTTGAAGGCGGCGATATAGGCCCCGGTGATATCAGAGTCACCATAGATACCGAGCAGGAGTTTTTCCCGATACCACCCGAGGATCCGGCTGACAAATGTGCCAATAGAGAGAATCAGCGCGCCCTTCGCCACCGTAGACATTTCGGATGGCACGGCGTCGCCATTAGCGTCACTCGTTGCGGTAAGTCCCTCATCATCCGGGGATGTGACCATGCGGTGCTCCTTCTGAGGCAGTGTGCTGTGCGTTAAGAATCCGTTCTCGATATTATCAACAAGCCGTTACGCGGTTGGCAGTATAAAACATACCACGCGAAATAGCAATGAAGCCGGCAACGGCGCTTTGCGTTATAATATACGCGCCATGGCCCCGTACTTGAGACAGATTGGCGAGATTGCATCGCGGACAATTCGGTATATCGCGGCACAGCGCTTATGGGAAGAAGGCGCGCGCCTGCTGTTGGCCGTCTCTGGCGGTGTGGATTCCATGATGATGCTGCACCTGCTGGCGACGGAGATCGCTCCACCCATGAACCTCAAGCTGACGGTAGGGCACGTGAACCACCACCTCCGCGTGGACGCGGCGGTGGACGCCAACTTCGTCGCGGCACGCGCGGCGGCTTATGGTCTCCCATTCCTGTCGCGTGAAGTGGATGTCCCGGCGCGCGTGGCGGAAACCGGCGAATCGGTTGAGGAAGCCGCGCGCGAACTGCGCTACACCGCGCTGTGCGAGATGGCTGCCAACACCGGCTGCGAGCGCATC
>JAKIYB010000605.1 GCA_022708765.1 Armatimonadota bacterium
GCTGAAGCGCGCATGATCATCCTGCAGTTCCATTTTATCCGCCAATCCCCACAGGTTCATTTGCGTGGGCAGCGTCGCCTGCAAGGTATCGCAAAGCAGAAAATAGTTCGGCCCCAGCGGCTCGGGGTCTTTAACCAGCAGCACCCGCCGCGTCCATGCCTGGGGCGGGACGGTCTCTACCGCGCCAAAACGCGACAGGCTATTGGTAATAGTCACGGGCGCGCCTTTGGACATCCATGGTTCAGACAGCTCAAGCTTATGGGGATCGGTGGGCAGCAGCATTGAGCGACCCTGCAGGCCGGTGAAGACATAGCGGCAGCTCACATAGTCCGCGGCCGGCGTGGTAGCAAAATCTTCGATACGGCTCGGTTCGCCGCTCGTTTCTTCGCGCCCGTCAAACAACACCCGGTTATGCGCCAGGCCGCTTTGCAATGCATCGAAGTAATAAGCGCGGCATCCGAAAATGAGACTGAGCGGCGCCCCTTTGGCATACAGATGAAAACTGCCGGAATGTGCCGCGTTCCGTGCCGGTCCGCTGGCAGGCAGGGCGAAAAATGTCTCACGGGGATCATCAGCGTGGCAGCGCAGAATGGCGCCCCAGGCATCCCACTTCTCACTGGGCAACGCCGGCATCTTCGCCTTTACAGAGGTGTCAATCATCCCCAGCGCGACGTTGCCGCCGATCTGCATGAGGACGGGCCGTCCCTGCTTCTCCCAGGTAGCCATCATGAACTCCGAGAAAGCGGGGTCGGTATCCCGCGTCATCGCCGCGGCCAGCGCCCAGCGCGCGGATTGCGAGGTGTTGACGGGGTGGCTGTAGCCGACCGGCGGCATATAGGAGCGCCCGAAGCGCACGTCCACCGGTGCAGCCCAGGCGGCATACCAGCGCATGGCGCGTTGAAACGCCGGATGGGTGAAATAGTCGGTGCCGCCAGCCGCTTTCAACACCACCATAAACGGCAGGATGGAGTCAATGGTCGTGCCGGCATAGTGCATCCCTTCGCTGGGAATCGCGCCGTTGGGGAGGATGTATTGACCGGCTTCCCAGGCCGTGCCTTCTTCGCGTTTCCCCAGCACGGTAGTGATGCTGCTCTCGCCGATGGCCAGCCATTCCTTCGACCGAGGGTGTCCGCCCAGGTAGGCACCGAGCATCCCCACCGCGCCGTCATGCGCCATGTTCATATTGAAGTTACCGCGTCCGATTTCCGGCACGTGCACCGGCCAGAAATCCGGATCGGTGCAGATATAGGCATACGCGGCAAGGAGCGCACGTAAGCGCGCTTTCTCCTCGGCGGCGAGATGGGGAGACGCCAGCAGAATATCTGCTTCCCGCGCCTGCTGATTAGCGGTGGCAACGATCTGCAGCATGCCATAGGTATGGCCCCAGCGATACCCGGTTAGTCCCACGCCGAAGAACGTCTGCCGGATTTTGTAGGTTAGCGCCGTTGTGGTGTAGCGATACTGCTCACGCGCATGTTCCAGCGTGCCGGTGCACAGGTAGATATCGCCGGGATATACAGGCACGCCCGACAGATCCTGCGGCCGTACCGCCCACCCCTTCTTCACTTCTTCGACGAATGGCTTGAAGATCGGATCCGTGGTGATACGCTGCTGCACCACCTCGAGCTTGCCGGCGGGGATGATGCTGACGGGATTGGGCACCGGTTTGGTATCGGTCCATGCCAGTATCCAATGCTTCACCCGGTCGAGGGCAATCTGCCCGTGCTTCACTGTCGCTGTCCGAATAGCCGGGGGATAGTCGAATCCACCGGCAGTTTTGAACGGAGGCAGTTCTTTCTCCTGTGCCCAGTCCGCCGATCCCCGCGGCCCGAAATGCACGCCCCAGCAACGTTTGCCGTCATTGATGGGCAGGTCCACATAGACAGTTCCCTGGTTATGGCGTACCCAGGGGTAGTTTTCCGTGGAGCGTGTCCAACTGCCGGGATGCAGTGCCATCATACCCAGGTAACTGGTGTCGTCCTCAAACGCCGCGTGCATATCGCACCCCTGCCAGTTCTCCCAGGGATGCAGCGTGCAAATCCACGGCTCCGCCATCGGATCAGCCGGAATAGGATAGGTGGTATTGCCATGCGGTGAGCCCAGGTATGACCGCCAGAAGCGCTGGTGCGTTTTTTGTAGATCAGGACGAAAATCGTTCAACGTAAGGCGGACGAAGTGGCTGGCCGTAAACTTCTCCGTATAGCGATACCGCCCTTGCGGGTAACCGTTCAGCGGTTTGCCATATTCATAATCATTCAGATGATACCGGCTGCCGGGTTCGGTATTCATGCTTTCCGTGAAGAGCGCCACCGATTCCCCGGCGATGACCCGGCAGCGCAGCGTGTAGCGCCGGTCCTCCGGATACTGATAGGCTAACTCAACTTCCGCAAACAGCGGCCCGCGCTCCAGTATCCGCGCGAAGAGGCGTTCAGGGGCGGGGGTGCCGTGCAGCGCGCTGCCGCCCGTCCAGCGCGTGGGCGTGAGTTTGAACCCCTGATACGGCGCCGGGATCTTCTCGGTAAACTCCCCCACCGGCAGGCGAATGCCCGCCGGCCCCGTCTCCAGTGTCATCAGGCCGTTGCCTTCGGTGATGCGGATCGCCTCCGGCG
>JAKIYB010000606.1 GCA_022708765.1 Armatimonadota bacterium
CGCTGGAATACCTGAACATCACCCCCAGTTCCCCACCGGCGGCTTCACCCGGCGCGCATTGAGCAGACACGCAACCGTTATGCGCAAACCGGGCGGGCGATCCCGATGCCGCCGGGATCGCCCGCCCGATGTAACGAAAGACACGCGTTCCATTACTCCGCCAGCACGCTCTGGAAGGCCGCCGTGGAGAGGTAGCGATCGCCGCTGTCCGGGAACACGACGACGATGGTTTTCCCGGCATTTTCCGGACGCGCCGCGATCTGCGCGGCAGCCCACGCTGCGGCGCCGGACGACAGCCCGACGAAGAGCCCTTCCTCGCGTGCCAGGCGCAGCGCGGTCTCAATGGCCGCTTCATTCGGCACGGCGACGACTTCGTCCAGCAACGCGCGGTCCAGCACCTCCGGCACGAATCCCGCCCCGATCCCCTGGATGGGATGCGGGCCTTTACGCCCTTCGGAGAGGACCGGCGAGGCCGCCGGCTCCACCGCCACCAGCCGCACTTCCGGCTTCAGTTCTTTCAGTAGCCCACCGGCGCCGGTGATGGTGCCGCCGGTGCCGACGCCGGCGACGAAGATATCCACCGTGCCGTCGGTATCGCGCCAGATTTCCTGCCCTGTGGTCAGGCGATGAATGGCCGGATTGGCGGGATTGGCGAACTGCTGCAGTACCAGGTAGCGTGCATCCTCCGCCGCCAGCGCATCCGCCCGGGCAATCGCGCCGGGCATGCCCTCGCTCGCGGGCGTGAGGACGAGGTTGGCACCCAGCAGCTTCAGCACCTGCCGGCGCTCCAGGCTCATGGACTCCGGCATCACCAGCGTTAACTGATATCCGCGCGCCGCCGCGACCCAGGCCAGCGCGATGCCGGTGTTACCGCTTGTCGGTTCAATGAGGATGGTGCCCGGCGTGATGGCGCCCGCCCGCTCGGCAGCGTCAATCATCGCGACGCCGATGCGGTCTTTCACGCTGTTGGCGGGGTTATACATCTCCAGCTTTGCCAGCACCAGCGCGCAATCGCCGACAACGCGGTTCAAGCGCACCAGCGGGGTGCGGCCAATCAGTTTCGTTGCATCAAGCGCGTAATTCATCATACTCTCCTTCATCTCGCGCCGGGTACGCCGCCCGGCCAGGTCATTAAATTGAATACATCAGCACCGGCGCCGCGCTTTTCGCGCGCTGGCGCTCGGCGAGAGTCGCGAGCGTCATGCCCTGGAAAAAGGCCGTCAGCGTCTTGCCGGCGTCGTTCCACAGATCGCACAGGGCGCAGACCTCGGGTTGCCCGCAGCAGCCTGCGCCCGACGGACACTCGACCAGATCAAGCGGCCCTTCCAGCACCTCGACGATTTCCGCGACGGTGATGTCCCGCGGCTCGCGCGCGAGAGCATAACCGCCATGCGCGCCGCGGGTGGCGTTCACCAGCCCAGCCTTACGCAGCAACACCATCAGTTGCTCCAGGTAGGTGGCAGGCAAGCGCTGGCGCTCCGCAATCTCGCGCACCATCACCGGACCCTGGCCCACGGCCAGCGCCAGTTCCAACATCGCCCGCATGCCGTATGTCGAACGGGTGGACAGTTTCATGTCATCGCCTCCTGAATCTGGCGTTCGCCGCGCGGGACGCCGTTTGTCCAGCCTATCCGCGCGGGTATTGTACAGGGAAGACAGGTCGCGCCTGCTAATCCCTATTATCCCGGTCGGATGAATCAGCTATGAGCAGTATACGCCGCACGTTTTGCGCTGTCAAGTCTCTGCTGCCCGCCATCGCGCCACTGCTACTGATAGCGCTGGCGCTGTTGCCGCGGCTGGCGTGGGGACAGGAGGATGACCTCGGCTACCCAAATGTCTATGCCGCCTTTGTCCAGGTGGTGAGGACCATCATGTATTCCGCCGCCTATCTCCTCGTCTACGCCGCCGCCCTCACCCTCACGCTGAAGTCGCTCAATCGCTTTTTCGAGTTCGACGCGCAGCTACTGACGTGGATCGGTGTGCTCTGGGCCGGAGGCATGGCGGTGAACGCCCTTGCCTACGCGGTGGCGGGGTCGGCGCGCCCATGGCTCGCGGCGTTGATTGCGCTGCCGCTCCTCTTCGGCTGGACGCTCTTCATCTGCACCCGAAGCTGGGCGGACCTGCTGCTGGCGGGCGCGCTGCGCGTAGCGGTGGTGACGGCATTAGTCTGCGCCCCCTACTTCGGCCCGACGTGGCACGTCGGCATGAAATGACAATCCTGACGTCCGAAAACCCGACCATGCGCCGGCTGCCTTCGACAATCGTTTCCCGTTTGAACCAGCGGAAGCAGGGGTATCTCGTTTTAGGCGGAAATGAAGACACAGGGAGCCGGCCGCGCATGCGGCCGCGATAGTGGAGCGCGGTGACGGCACACGAGTTATCCGAGTCAGCAGATCAGATTCAGCAGTTGCTCGCCGAGGCGCACGCGCAGCGGCGGCGCGGGGAGTATGACGAGGCGATTACCCTCTGTACCCGCGTACTGCGCCACGACCCGGAGAATCCGGACGCGCTGGCGCTGCTGGGCGACATCTACCGCGAGTTGGGCAACTACCGCGAAGCGCTCGGCTGGTATCAACTGGCCGTGCAGCATAGTCCGGACCG
>JAKIYB010000607.1 GCA_022708765.1 Armatimonadota bacterium
CAGGTCTTCCAGCGTGTTCTGAAAGCCGCGCAGCGAGTGCATGCGTTCGAAGAGCAGCATGAAATGGCCCGTATTCACGTAGGTGTCGCCCACCCCGGCGAGCGCATCTTCCACATGCGCGTAGGCGGCGGGGTTGTCGGGATCGGGGAAAGGATAGTCTTCGAAGCGCGCCCAGTCCGCCAGCGGGTGGCCGGTCACCTGTCCCATGTTCGCCATTTCCGTCTTTGACCAGACGCACCCCCACTCATCCGCGCCCAGCCCCGTTCGGCTGCGCTCACTCGGAAAATTCGGCGCTACCCAACCCATCAGATCATCCACCCCCAGCGAGCCCATGCTCACCGGCAGGCGGTCGGGCGTCTCAAAGTGCACCGCGCGGTACACGACTTCATAACTGGGCATCGCCATAGCAGGCCACCTCTCGCCACGCATTATACGCCAAGAACCGTCAATCTGCCACATGGTTGCTTAGTAATTCGGTGACTGCCTCCCCGATGCAATCGGGGCTGGCTGTCACCGAATTACCCTCCGCGCACATTCATGGTTTTACCTTCCGATGACGACGGCGACGACGATTGAGCAGGAACCCTCGCCTTCACCTGCGAATCTTCACTCCCGGAGGCAACGCCCATGCGCACGGTCCGGTACGGCATCATCGGCACGGCGAATATCGCCAACAGCACGCACATCCCCTGCATTCAGAGTATGGCGGGCACGGAAATCGTCGCCCTGTGCGACCTGGACGCGGAGGCGCTGGCGAAGACGCGAGCGCGCACCGGAGCGCCGGTAGCCGTGCGCGACTACCGCGACCTGCTGACGCTGGACGAGGTGGACGCCGTGGTGGTCGCCACCCCAAACGACACCCACGCCGAGATCGTGGTGGAGGCCTTCGCGCGCGGAAAACACGTGCTCTGCGAGAAGCCGATGGCGATCAACGCGGCCGATTGCGACCGCATGATCACGGCGGCGGAGGCGGCGGGACGCGTGCTGCAAATCGCCCAGCCATACCGCTACTCGCCGTTCTACCATCAGATGGCCGACCTGCTGGCGAGCGGCGTCATCGGGACAGTGGATATGATGTGGACGAAGGAGTTCATGCGCTGGGGCGATGTCGCGCCCTCTGACCGCGCCTGGCGCATGTATCAGGGGCGCTCCGGTGGTGCGCTGGTGGAGAAGAACTGTCACCATCTCGACTTGATGAACTGGATGATCGGCGCCCGCCCGGTGAAGGTCTGCGCCTTCGGCGGCAAGAACTGCTTCCAGAAGCCGGAGATCAACGACAACGCGACCCTCATCTGCGAATACGACAACGGCGCCCGCGCCATGCTGCTCCTCTCCCTCTTCACCTCCTGGCACATGATTGACCTGGAGGTGGGCGCCGCCGGCGAGCAGGGACGGGTGGAGGCCTACGACCAGTCGGAACTCTACTGCTTCCACGGTGGCCAGGGTGACGCCCGCCGCCGACCCGACAACATCGCGCAACCGCCGCCGAATAGTGAGGACGACGGCTTTCACAGCGGCGCCCACGCCATGCACCGCGACTTCCTCCGTTGCGTCCGCGACGGCGGCCGCCCCTTCTGCGACGCCCGCGTCGGCAAAGACAGCATCCTCATCGGCCTCGCCGGCGAACGCTCCATCCGCGAAGGCCGCGTGGTGGAGATTGCGGGAATTCTGTAGATATCACCTCGAAACGCGTGGAGGAAGCAGAGATATTGCAGGTTGCCGATGCAGGAATGTCTTTCTCGACAAACGAAATAGGGTAAGTATGGGTGAGATGCTTCCGTTACTTGAAGAGATCTATTCATCACGGAAGGTATATGATGCGTCAGGAGAAGCCGTCAGTGTCTTTCCCACCTCCATTCCATGTGAAGAAGGGATGGCACTGTATCAACTGGTGAAGACGGCGAAGCCTGACACGACGCTGGAAATAGGCATGGCCTATGGCGTGTCAACCCTCTTTATTTGCCAGGCGCTGCGTGAGAACGGGCACGGACGCCATATCGTCATTGATCCGTACCAGACAACGCCGAACGGTTGGAAGTCCATTGGTCTGCTCAATCTTGAGCGGGCCGGCATGCGCGAGCTCGTCACCTTCCATGAGGATTCCTCGCATGCCGCTCTACCGCGAGTGCTCGCGGAAGGCACGCGGGTGCAGATGGCGTTCATTGATGGCAGTCATCGCTTTGCCGACGTGCTGCTGGACCTGTATTTCACCGATAAACTCCTCGATGTTGGCGGCTGCATGGTCTTCGACGATCTCTGGTTCGTCCCGGTTCGCAAAGCGCTGGCGTTCGCCCTGCGCAACATGCCGTACCGCCTGGCGCATGAACTCCACGGCGCGCCCGTCTCATTGCCCATGCAGTGCAAGCGGTTCGCTCGCACGTTCCTGCACAACCCCTTCGGCGCATATCTTTTCGGCGGCATCGCACCAGGATGGGGATTGCATCACCTGCGCTATAATTATGCCGTGGTGCGGAAATTAGAGTTACCTCCCAGGTCCTGGGAGTTTTTTGCGAATTTTTAGTACTACTACCGTCTTTCGTGCTCGACACCCCCCTGAAGGAGGGTGCTAACATGGTGAAGGACGCTGAAGCGCCC
>JAKIYB010000608.1 GCA_022708765.1 Armatimonadota bacterium
AGCATCAATGACTTCAACGCCAACCTGGACCAGCGCCACAACAAGGGCATGGTGCTCACCTGCGTGGATGGCCACGTCGCCTACGAGAGCATCACCGTGCCAACCGGCTCCACGATGATGGGCGAATTGATGAAAAAAGGATACGACCCGATGCAGACCGCGCAGGTGCTCCTGCAGGATCTCACCGGCCTGAACACCCCCGCCCAGGCGCTGAACTCGAACGCCTGGGTGCGCAGCGACACCGCGATTCAGATGCCGGTCGGCACTTATGCCGATGCCGAACATCCCAGCCCGGAATTCATCATGGAGTTCGAATTCAGCGGCTCGGGGGACTGCGGCACCGGCTCCAACGCGGTCGGCATTCACGTCGCCAACACCGCCACCAATGATGACACCACCGGTTTCTTCATCGGCCATCGCGGCGTCAACTGCCCGCAAAAGACCATCGGCATCGCGCACCAGAAAGCGGTCAGCGGCAGCTACGGCACCGGTGACTGGGCCTACAGCAGCGCCGGCACCTATAAAAATGTTCTCTATACCGGGAACGTTCCGCACCACTGGAGCGCCTCCACGTTCACGAAATTCAAGCTGATCGTCATGGGCACTTCCGTGACCGCGACCTGTTATCAGGTCGGCAGCGACACGCCGCTCGGTTCGGTGAACTGGACGCTGAACGCGGATGAGCTGGGCAGCGATACCAACCGCTACATTTCCAGCTTCAACGAGACCGGAAACAAAGCCTCAAACAGCATTCTGCGCAACGTGAAGATCTCCGGCTGGCAATAACCCCTCCCGGAGACCGCTCCTTTCGGCCCCCGCTTTCCACGGCGGGGGCCGTTTTGTCGCGTCCCGCGACAGGGAGCCTCCTTTGCACGGCGAAGTAAGCATTCATGCTGCTCATTGACGGCCATGAAGACCTGGCGTGGAACGCGCTGACGCTGGGGCGCGACCTGACCGCGCCGCTGGCGGCGATTCGCGCGGCGGAGGGGATAGTACCCGCGCACGGCGAGGGCACCGCCACCGTGAGCCTGCCGGCGCTGCGCGCGGCGGGCGCGCGGGTGGTTTGCGCGACGATTTACGCCACACCGTATGGCGACTCGCCCACGCGCCTGGCCGGCTACCGCACGCCGGAAGAGGCCTACGCTCAGGGGTGCGCGCAGGTGGCCTTTTACCACGAGCTTGCCGCGCGCGGCGAGGTGACGATTCTCCGCTCCCGCGCGGAGCTGGAGGGCGTGCTTGCCGGCGCGCTGCCGGCGCCCGGCCTGGTGCTGCTGATGGAGGGCGCCGACCCGCTGCGGACGCCGGACGACCTGGGGCAGTTCGTCGAGTGGGGCGCGCGCATCGTGGGGCTGGCGTGGGGCGCCACCTGCTACGCCGGCGGCACGGGCGCTCCCGGCCCGCTCACCGACGCGGGGCGGGCGCTGCTGGCCGAGATGGCGCGGCTGGGGGTGGCGCTGGATATCAGC
This sequence comes from Armatimonadota bacterium, assembly GCA_022708765.1. Classification (GTDB taxonomy): domain Bacteria; phylum Armatimonadota; class Hebobacteria; order CAIYQO01; family CAIYQO01; genus JAKIYB01. The sequence continues at coordinate 1,467 of JAKIYB010000608.1, forward strand.
CACCTGGCTGAAGCGGCATGCTGGGAGGCGCTGGAACTCTTCCCGGGCCGCGTGGTCGCCTCGCACGCGAACTGCCGCGCGCTGGTGCCCACCGACCGCCAGCTCAGCGATGCGATGCTGCGCGCCCTCGCCGCGCGCGACGGCATCATGGGGCTGGTGCTGTACAACCGCTTCATTCGCGGGGATTGGCGCGACGGGGACGCAAAAGATGCCGTTTCCCTCACCGACCTGCTGCCGCACGTGGCGCATGTGGAGCGGCTCATCGGGCTGCGCCACCTGGCGCTGGGCAGCGACCTGGACGGCGGTGTGGGTCGCGAGGTGATCCCCCGCGAGGTGGACAGCGTTGTCGACCTTCCCCGCATTGCCGATCTGCTGGTCAATGCCGGATATTCGCCCGGTGTCGTCGCCGGCATCATGGGCGCGAACTGGCTGCGCTGGCTGCGGGAGACCTTGCCCGCATAAGGAGACGAGCCATGTATTTTTCGCATACGAATACCGAGCTGTTTTACGAAGACCTGGGTCACGGCGCGCCGCTGCTCTGTCTGGCGCCGTTTCCGTTTGACGGTCGTTTCTTCCGCGAGCAGCACCGGCTGGATGACGCGGCGCGGCTACTCATTCCCGATTACCGGGGCACCGGGCGCTCGGCGGTGACCGATGGGCCGTATACGATGGACCTGCTGGCGGACGATATGGCGGCGCTGCTCGACCACCTGGGCATTGCCGAAGCGGTGGTGATGGGCGTCTCCGTCGGCTGTTACGTCGCTTTCTCGCTCTTTGCCAACCACCGGAAGCGGGTGAAGGCGCTCATCCTCGCTGACACCCGCGCCGAAGCCGATACCCCGGAGCAGGCGGAACGCCGTCGCAAGACGGTGGAGGGCCTGCGCGCGCGGGGGCCGGCGGTGCTGCGCGACCGCGTGAACGATCTCTTCGCCGCCGTCACCCGCGAGATGTGCCCAACGCTGGTGGAAGAGATGCAGCGGCAGGCGCTGGAGCAGCCCGCGGAAGGGCTGGCGCAACTCACGCTGGGCATGGCGCAGCGCCCCGACCGCGCCGCGCTGCTGCCCGCCATCGGCCTGCCCACGCTGGTGCTCTGCGGCGAGCAGGATACCGTCTCGCCCCCCGACGGC
>JAKIYB010000609.1 GCA_022708765.1 Armatimonadota bacterium
CGGCGACCGCGCAGCAGATTACCGTCACCAGCGTGACGAACAGCACCTTCGACCCGAGCGCCGGGCAGGTCGCCACCGTGAACTACATCGTGCCGGTGACCCTGCGCACGCTCACCAATACCGTAGTGAACAGCGCCGGCAGCACCGTGCGCACGCTGGGCACCTATCCGAACACGACGGCGAAAGACTACATCGCCCCGTGGAACGGCAAAGATGGCAGCGGCAAGATCGTGGTTGACGGCACCTACACCATCAAGTTCGATGGGAAGGATACCGCCGGCGCCGCGGTGACGGGCTCCGCCACCGTGACGGTGAAAACCGCCACCGTGACCCCGCCGCCGACCACCAGCGCGTTCGCCATCTCCAAGGTGGAACCCACGACCATTGACGCCATCAAGGGTGAAACGACGACCGTCACCTACACCGTGCCCACCACCGCCGACCTGCGCGTCTACGTGCGCAACAGCGGTGGCACCGAAGTGCGCGCCATTGGCTCGTATACGAACGTCGCCAGCGGCACCCGCACGGCAACCTGGGATGGGAAAGACGCCAGCGGGAAAGTCGTCGCCGACGGTACCTATTCCATCGTGGTAGACGGCACCGTGGCCGGCGGCACCACCGCCATCACCGCGGCAGCCGCCAATGTGACGGTCAGCACCGGGACGGTTACCCCGCCCCCGCCACCGACCACCGGCGTGATGCAGGAATTCGGCTATCCGGTCGAGTCCAAGACCGCCTTCAACTGGGAAGGCTGGCGCTACGGCGACATGAAGAACAAGTTCGCCGCGGCCTTCACCGCGCAGAAAACCGGCACGGTGACGCGCATGGCGATGGAGTGGAAGACCCAGGGGTCCTATGGCGCGGGCAACTACGGCTACTACGACCTGCAGGTCGTGCCCGCGGATGCCCATGGCTGGCCGGACATGACGAAAGTGCTGGCGACGGAAGCCAACTTCCATCCGCTCAACGGTGGACAGCCGCGCGACGGCTGGCAGCTCTTCAACAACCTGGACCATAGCTTCCAGGTGACGCAGGGGCAGCGCTACTGGATGGTCATTTCTCCGCGCAGCGTAAGCTCGTCGAACTACTCCTGCCCGAATGCCGGTTCCGGCCGGGCGATCAAGTTCGTGGATACCCAGCTCCTTGGCATGGACGGCTACGTGGTGGCCAGTTATAACTACCACGGCGCCAACGCCTGGCGCGGTTGGATTTCCGGCGATCCGGGCTTCCCGGCGTCCTGGAAGTCCGGCGCGAGCAACACCACCCACGCGACCCAGCGCGGCGCCATCGGCATCTTCTACTCCGATGGCAGCGCCCAGGGTCAGGCGGGCTACTGGGGCTCCGGCGGCAGCGGCAACGGCTATGACCGCATCTACAACGGTATGTCCGTCGGCCAACAGATCTACTGGAATCGCCCGAATGTGACGATCACCCGCGTGGGCTTCTTCGTCGGCAAAGTCGGTTCGCCATCCGCGAGCCTGAACTGGGCCGTCAAGAATGTCACCACCGGCGCCACGCTGGCTTCCGGCTCGATCTCGCCGAGCAGCGTCCTGTCCGAGGCGAACCAGATTAACATCAATCTCTCACCCGCCATTTCGCTGGTGCGCGGTCAGACCTACCGTATCAGCCTGTCGTCATCCACATCCTCGTCCGCGGCGTACCGCTTCTGGGGTGCGTGCTACGACCAGGGCACGGCGACGACCGACGCCATTCGCTACGCGGCCTTCACCGGCGCGAGCAACAGCCAGACGACGCTGCAATACAGCACGGATGGCACGAACTGGAACTACGGCGGCAACGGGCGCAACAGCTATGCGTTCGACATGCCGTTCAGCCTGTGGGGCTCTTATCAATAATCCATAAGGCCGAGATAAAGACCTCTCACGTGGACCCGCCGGACGGCCTGTGCCGTCCGGCGGGTGTGTTTTCCGTCCTCCGACCACCGGTCAATCACGACCGTGGCCGCGGTGTCTGCGGTCCGTGTTCCGGCGGTGATGCTCCGGCGGCGCGGACTTCCCATCTCGCCGATATGTCACTTTCTCAGGCTTGCCCGGGCCGTCTTTCACAAATAGCATCACTTTCTTCCCAGAGCCGGGATGGATGATCTTTACCTGCCGGGTAGCGCTCTCCCACCCCACCTGCGCGCCGAAGCATACGGCGATGAACCGCACCGGGACATAGGTGACGCCGCCGATGATCACCGGGGACGCGTCAAGCACGACGGGCTTCCCGCCGACTTTTGCCGCCGTTGAACCGACCGTCACATCCACTTTCTGGTAGTCGAGCGAAAAGCTGATGCCTTTCGTCGCTGAGTTGTAGCTGACCGATGCCCCAAACGTTTCAGAAACGTAGCGCAGCGGCGCCAAGCTCCGGCCATTGATGATCACCACGCCGGGATCAGTCGCCAGCGCCGCAACACCGAGCGCCAGACCTAACAGCAGTACTATCTGTCGCATCGTTCCCCCCTTTCCGCTCTTGCCAGACGAGCTACCCATAATATTCCCGGTTTTCGAATATCTGCACCACCTTAATAAGAATAATTTGCATGAAATTACTCTTTTACCAGCGCGCATAGTGGCGG
>JAKIYB010000060.1:0-3117 GCA_022708765.1 Armatimonadota bacterium
GATAGAGCGTCCCGCCGTGCGCGATACGGTGTGGCAGTCTCCCGACGGCGACTATGCGATTCTACTGCTGAACGAAGCGACCGATGCGCGTGAAGTCACGTTGCTCCTTGACGAAGAGATGCCCGCCGGTGCGTGGCTTGTACTCACCGCCGGCGCTGAAGATCAGCAGACGGTGGAGATTGACGGCCGCGTGACGCTGACGATACCCGCGCTGACGGCGATGGTGCTGGTGAGCGAGATGTAAAGGCGTCCCCATCGTCGGCTCCTTCTCTGAATCGAAGGGGCCGACGATGGGCTGCCTTCGCTTCATACTTGACAGTAAACCCCCGTCTCTGTTATGGTAACCGCGCATTGTTGGGGAGACTGCGCGGAGCGTGCGGCAGCGCGAGACGCGAGGTAGGCCGGCAGACGACCACTCTGGTTCGGACTGCCGGTTTTGTGTTTCCGGTGGAGTTTGTTACAATATTCGTCCCTCGCGCGCGAGGGTATGACGCAAGGGAGGACCGACCGTGACCGAGCATCGCAAGCTGCAAGAATGGGTCGCCGAAATGGCGAAGATGTGCCAACCGGACCGCATTGTGTGGATTGACGGCACAGAAGATGAGCGTCAGCGTTTGACGGCGGAGGCGCTGGAGACCGGCGAGTTGCTGCCGCTCGATCAAGAAAAAATGCCGGGTTGCGTCTATCATCGCACGGCGGTAAATGACGTCGCGCGCACGGAAGACCTCACCTTCATCTGCACCACGCGCAAAGACGATGCCGGGCCGAACAACAACTGGATGTCGCCGGAAGAGGGCTATCGCCGTGCCGCTGAGATTTTCGAAGGCGCCATGAAGGGGCGCACCATGTATGTGATCCCCTTCTCCATGGGCCCCGTCGGGTCGCCCTTTAGCAAGATCGGCGTTGAACTGACGGACAGCATCTATGTCGTGCTGAACATGCGTATCATGACTACCATCGGCGCCGAGGTGTTGAAGCAACTTGGTAGCGCCGGCGAGTTCACGAAATGCCTGCACTCGAAGGCGGACCTTGATATCAAACGCCGCTTGATTCTGCACTTCCCTGAGGACAACGCCATCTGGAGCGTGGGCTCCGGCTACGGCGGCAACGTGCTGCTTGGCAAGAAGTGTCTGGCGCTGCGCATCGCCAGTTACCTGGGCAAGCGCGAAGGCTGGATGGCCGAACACATGCTTATCATGGGCATCGAAGACCCGGCGGGGCGCATTGAATACGTCGCCGCCGCTTTCCCCAGCGCTTGCGGCAAGACGAATCTCGCCATGCTACTGCCGCCGGAAGGTTTAAAAGTGAAAGGCTACCGCATCTGGACGGTGGGCGATGATATCGCCTGGATGCGCATTGACACCGACGGCCGCCTGTGGGCGATCAACCCGGAGACCGGTTTCTTCGGTGTAGCTCCCGGCACAAACCTGAAGTCGAATCCGAACATGATGCGCACCATCGAGCGCAATACCATTTACACTAACGTGGCGCTGAAGCCGGACGGCACGGTCTGGTGGGAAGGTCATGACGATCCGGCGCCGGCGGAAGCGCTGGACTGGAAAGGCCAACCATGGACGCCGGACACCAGGGATGCCGACGGTAAGCCAGTAGCGGCCGCGCATCCGAATAGCCGCTTTACCGCGCCGATTGCGCAGTGTCCCACCGCGTCATTCCGCGGCAAGCACCATCATGGCGTTCCCATCTCCGCCATCATCTTCGGCGGGCGCCGCGCGCGCCTCGCGCCGCTGGTGTATGAGGCGTTCGACTGGCAGCATGGCGTCTTTATCGGTGCCACCATGGCCTCCGAACGCACCGCCGCCCAGTTCGGAAAACTCGGCGAAGTGCGCCGTGACCCGATGGCGATGCTGCCCTTCTGTGGCTACAATATGGGTGACTATTTCGGTCACTGGCTGGAGATGGGGCGGCATATGACGAATCCGCCGAAGATCTTTCACGTGAATTGGTTCCGCCAGGACGAAGATGGCAACTATCTGTGGCCGGGCTTCGGCGAAAACCTGCGTGTGCTCGAGTGGATTCTCGACCGCTGCCGCGATGAAGCCGACGCCGTTGAGACGCCCATTGGCTACCTGCCAACCCCGGACAGCATTGACCTTACCGGCATCGAGGTACCGGAAGCGGACATGCGCAAAGTGCTGGCGATTGATCGCGACGCCTGGAAAGAAGAAGCCAAGCTCATCGCTACCTTTTTTGAGCAGTTCGGTTCGCGCATGCCCAAAGAGATGTGGGAGCAGCACGAGGCGCTGTGTCTCCGCCTGGAAAAGACCATCACGCTCTTGAAGCCCGGGGGGGAGATGCGCCCTTTTGCGTTGGAGTTGAATGACGCCATTGAGCGGGAAAGCCCGGCGATCTACGGTATGCTTTCGGAACTGGGCAAGCGCCTCTTTTTCCCAAAAGGCATCCTCGCGCAGAGCGCGGAGGCGAAAGAGAAGGCAAAGCGCTACGATGCGACGATCGGCATTGCCTATGAGGATGGCAAGCCAATGTTCTTACCGTCGGTGATGGGTTACTTCAACGGCCTGACCACGGGTGAGGCGCTGACCTATGCCCCGCCAGCGGGTCGGCCTGATCTGCGCAAGCTGTGGAAATCGCATCTGTTGAAGAAAAACCCGAGCCTAGCGGACAAGGAGATCAGCCTGCCCATCGTCACCAGCGGCGTCACCCATGCCTTGAGTCTGGTGGGCGATCTTTTCGTAGACGCGGGAGACTTCGTGCTGGTGCCGGATAAGTTCTGGGAGAACTATGAGTTGCTTTTCGGTGTGCGATTGCGCGCGCAGATGGGGCTGTATCCGTTCTTTAACAATGAAGGTGGTTTCAACATCGAGGGGCTGCGTCAGGCGCTCACCTCGCGCCAGCCGGGCAGTAAGACCGTGCTCATCCTGAACTTCCCGAATAACCCGACGGGTTATGCCATCACCGCCGCCGAAGCGGATGCAGTGGTGGGTGTGCTCGCTGAAGCGGCGGAAGCCGGGTTGAATCTTGTCGTTGTCAGTGACGACGCCTACTTTGGCCTCTTCTATGATGATGCCGCACTGCGGGAATCTCTCTTCGCGAAACTGGCGGGCGCGCACGAGCGCATCCTGGCGGTGAAGGTGGATG
>JAKIYB010000060.1:3127-13582 GCA_022708765.1 Armatimonadota bacterium
AAGAATACGTGTGGGGCTTCCGCACAGGCATGCTCACCTTCGGCGCGAAGGCGGAATACAGTATTGACGCGCTTTATGCTGCGCTGGAAAAGAAGGTGACTGGCGCGATCCGCAGCGCTATCTCCAACTGCTCGCACCCGGCGCAGAGCGTGCTGGTGAAGGCGATGGAAGAGGAGGGCTTCCCGGCGGAATGCGCGGAAAAACGCGCCATCCTCGAAAGCCGCGCGAAGAAGGTAATGCAGATTCTTGCCGATCCGTCCTATGCGGACTTGTGGGAGGTCTACCCGTTCAACGCCGGCTATTTCATGTGTCTGAAGCTAAAAGGGCTGGACGCCGATACGTATCGCCGTCACCTGTTGGAGAAATATGGAGTGGGAGTAATCGCGGACGGCAAGCATGATATCCGCGTAGCCTTCTCCGCGGTGAATGAGGAACAACTGGCGGACCTGTATACGCTGCTGGCGCAGGCGGCCCGCGACCTTAAAGGCAGCACGGTCAGCGTGTAAATCGCTGATCTGGCATCATGCGGCCCGTTCCGGCGCAACCGGAGCGGGCCGCGCGTGTTTTTGTTGCAGGCGCGAATATCACGACGCTGTAATTGCCGATATCATGGACTTTTTCTCTCCGGTTCTCAAACACGGGTCAGAAAATTGCGTGTATCCTTCCCGAACAAATCGCGTAGGCGCGCTGTACGAGGGTAGAACGGGTGTGTGATTCCGCGTGGTGCGGAATCGGGGGAGACGGATCGGGCATCCCGCATGGGAGCCTTGCGAAAGGAGGGATGCGATATGCCAGCGGAGAAGAACCGCAAGCAGTCTGGCGATATCACCGTGCGCGAAGCCGGCAAGATGGGCGGCGAGCGGACCGCTGAAACGCATGGCCGGGAGTTCTACGAGGAAATCGGCCATAAGGGCGGTGAGAAAACCTCGGAGACACATGGACGTGAGTTTTACGAAGAGATTGGGCATAAGGGTGGCGAGACCACCGCGAAGACCCATGGCCATGAGTTTTACGAGGAGATCGGGCACAAGGGCGGCGAAAAGGGCGGCCAGAAAGTGCGCGAACTGATCGAGCGTGGCAAGGAAGCCATGGGCGAGTAAGGGCGAGAGCGCCGCGTGAGAGACGCGGGCAGTCGCGATAATATGCGCACTGATCCCACCGGCGGGAAGTTACGGCTTCCCGCCGGTTTTTCGTATCACCGGACGCGCATTCTCAACCTCAAATGGCAGCAGGCGCTCTACCGTCACCGTCGCGCGCGAGAGGTAAATCACCGCCAGCGCTCCGTTGCTGTAGCGGGCGTTCGTGCGGTCGAAAAGGCAGTTGCCCAGGCTGTAGAGGATAGGGCGGTCGCGGTAGACTTCCACCGGCTGCGCCACGTGCGGATGATGGCCGAGAATCAGGTCGGCGCCGGCATCAATGGCCTGGTAAGCAATGCGCTGCTGCGCGGGCGCGAAGCCCGGGCTGTATTCCTTACCCCAGTGCAGAGAGACCACCAGCAGATCCGCGCCGACGTGCGCGGCCCGCAATTCGTCAGTAAAAGTCGCTTCATCGTAAATGGCGATGGATGCCCCGGTTTTGCTGGGAATATAGCCTTCCGGCGGCCAGACGGTGTAAGCGACGAAGGCGATAGTAAGGTCGTTGCGGGTCACGAGCTTCGGGGCAATGGCCCCCGCGCGCCCGCGGCCCGCGCCCGGAGCGATGACGTCCAGCTTATCCATGGCCGCGATGGTATCCGCCAGCCCTGGACGGCTGTAGTCGTAGGTGTGATTATTTGCCAGTGACACCACGTTGAAGCCACCCGCGCACAGCACCTCCCCTGCCATGGCCGGGTCAACGCGGAAGGAGTAGGGTTTCGGGATGCGGATGCCGCCGGTGGTGACGGCGCACTCCAGGTTGCAAAATCGTAAATCCGCACGGGCGAGTTCCGGTTGCAACGCGTCCCACGGCCAGGCAGGGCCGTGGGACGCGATGCGCGCGGGCACGCCGCGTCCCAGCATCACGTCACCCACCGCGGCCAGCGTGACGATCTCTTCCGCGGCACGGCCGAGGAGGGTGCAGAGCAGCAGCAGCGGAAGGAGCTTCAGCACCCGCTCTCCTCTCCGGTGCTCATGCCGTCCTCCTCGCTGGGGACATTTGGGCCCGGCGGCAATAGAAAGTTTCGTGTCCAGTCCGGCATCGGCGGCGTCGTGCCCGCCTTCAGCTTCTCCTGCCAGGCTTCGTCCGTCAAGCGGTCGTCCGCGGGATGTTTGAACTCATAATAGGTGAAAGTGGCGCCGCGGGTGAGGATGAGTTTCCCCTCGAACGGCACCACTACCCAGATTTCCGCCGCGTTGCCCACCGCTTCTTCCAGCGCGTAAGCGTTCGCCGTATGCACGTCGGCCACCAGCGCCATGCTACGGTCCGTTTTGCTCTCGATGTCCCACCAGCTATCGGAGGGCCGTTCCGCCACCAGGTTGTTCATCGCGAGCATCAGCCACTCCAGCGTACCGCCATAGCGCTCCAGCGCGTACAGGTCGTCCTTCGATAGCGGCTGGTTGCGCAGTTCCTTGCGCGAGGCAGCGGCGAGAAAATCTACCAGCCCGATGAACTCATCAAAACTCATCGCCAGTTCATCGCCCTCCATCGCCAGTTTGCGCTGCAGCAGGCCGGCTTTGTTCAGCTTCAGCAGCCAGGAGAGCCGCTCGTAGGCCTCCACTTCCGGCTCCACGTAGCCCGGCGTCGGCGGGGGCGGCTCCTCGAACTCGCCGCCACATTCCGCAACACTGCTCTGCTTCGCGTAGAGGAGGGTGTCGTGCCGCAGCTCCGTCCAACTCCCCAGCGAGGTGACCAGCGACTTATCCTGCCAGGCCAGCCCACGCATGAACGCTGGATAGCCTTCCGGGCGCGGCGTCTGCAGCGGCAGCAGGCAATACATCCAGCCGTAGTAGAGATTCTGCTGCCAGTCCGCCGGTGACAGCGCGACGATCTCGTCCGTCAGCATCTTCCGCTGTGAAAGGTAGTTCTCATACGTCGGTTGCTTGTAGACGACATCCAGCAGTTGCGCCGCCCGCGGATTGCCCAGCACGGCGAAGACATCCAGCCCGAGCGGGAAGTAGCGCTTATTCTCTTTTGTGCCGACTTTGTCCCATACCAGTTCCTGCATCATGCGCGAATCGGGGATGAAGCGCTGCCCCATCAGGCGAAACCCCCGGTTTCGGCAGTTCTTGCTTCACCGCCGCGCGGAAGGCGGTAAGTTTCGCGGCATCGTCAAAGCGGTCAATGTTGCTCGCGCCGAAGATGCGGGCGATGAGCGGGGCGAACTGGTAGTAGCTCAGGTCATCCGCTTTGCCCACATAGAAGACGGTGGGATCGTAAATCTGCTGCCACAGTTCCTGCGCCTTGCTGTCCAGCGTCAACTGTTCGACCATCAACAGCGCCTGCAGGGTGGGGCGGTTATTCTTTGGATCGAATTCGATATTGAGCGGTACCAGCCCGTACCACATCATTGCTTTGAAATAACGTTTGAAGGCTTCGGTGCGCGTATAATGGCCGCGGGGAATGAATTGAGTGTAGTTCACACGCGCGCCGGTGATAATGCTGGGACCCCACTCGACATGCGCACCGATGCGCGCAAGTTCACCGGCGGTCATCTGTGATGCCTGCGCGGGGAGTTCTGGCTCATTGACGCCCATCAGCCGCAGCGGCACGGCGAAGAAGGCGGCGTTGCGCATGAGCGCCACGCGCACTTCGGGCGTGTGCTCCTCCTGCAAGGCCGCCAGGTTGGCGTCCAGCATGCGCCGGCTCAGCGCCGTGACCGCCGCGAACAGCCGCTCCTGTTCCAGGTAGCGCAGCGTGAAGTCGTAGAAGATGTGATAGCTGTGCAGCACGGAGTCGGTGGTGACGAAGGACGGGATTTTGTGATAGGTGTTGTTCTCGTAGACGTAAAAGAGCTGTTCGTCCGGCGTCGGCCGCGCCACGAAGCGGTTCTGCACCAGCAACTTGTGCTGCCCCGGCGTCAGCTTCGGCAGAATTTTCGCGTTGGCGACGTTGCTGAGGTCCGGTTTCACCGTATACCACGGCACCTTCGCCTCAACGGGTGTCGGCGTGTAGGGGATGGTGGCGAAATCCTGGGCCAGCGCCGCCACCCCGAGGAGCACGAGTAGAAAAAACCTTGTGCGCATGAGATCCTCCTGTTCCGTCAGATGCTATCACACTACCATCCGGTTGTAAAAGCGCTGTGACGCGGCGGTTACGGGGCGGTGAATATGTGCCACGCCCCCTCCCACCACCCGGCAATACTGGTGGCGTCCAGCGCGGTGACCGCGTTCAGTGACGGCGGTGTTTCCGGTAATGGCACCAGTTCATAACCATCAGCCTTCACCTGCAATATCCAGGTGCGGGCGTTGCCGGCGTCGTCGTTTCCTGTACAGATGACTATCGTCCCGCGGGCGGCAATACGCTCCAGACCGGGGAGCGATTCCGTGCGCCATTCGCTGGTGTAGCCGAATTGCGCGGGTGTATACACGCTCAGTCCCAGGCCGCCGTCTCGCGTCTCCTCCAGCGCGATCAGGCGGGTGCGGCCGTCAGCGCGGAGATCGGCATGAGCAGCTTCACGATAAGGTCGGGAGAGCCGCGAACCCAGCCAGCAGGGCGTGGCTTTGCCGTCTTTCCAGGCGTAAAGAAACATGCAGTGATGCGGAAAGCGCGCGTAGTAGGTGGCGCGGTGCGTGGCCGCCGCCAGTCGCTGCTCCCCATCCACCGTTGCCCACCAGAGCTGCCAGGGATGGTCGTTGTCGCCGATGGCCTCCACGCGCGTGACGGCAAACACCGGCGTCCACTGCACCCACCAGACGGCGCTTTGGTCGGGCACGGGCTGTTCAGCGGTGCCGGTGAGCACCATCGCGCCGCCTTCGCCGGGGAGAAGTTGCAAGATGGGCGCGGGCAGCGTGCCAATTTCGGCCCAGCGCTTCGCGGGTAGATCCAGCCGCAGCAGCGATTTTCCCCTTGCACCAAGTAATCCCGTGGAGGCGGCGATGGTGGTGATGCCCTCGGCAGGAACGGGGCCGGCATCTTCGATGCCCGCCGCCGTGACCCTCCCCAGGCGAAGCTGCGCGCCGTCCAGCGCGGCGCACCAGCGAATACCGTCCTCCTCCCAGCAGGTCGCTTGAGGCGCCGCCCACCCGGCGAAGGCGAGGAGGAGCAAGGTCAGCACGAGTACCATTCGCCGTCCATGCATGGAGACATTATACCACGGGTGTGCGTTTCGCCGGCAAATACCCCCCCGTTACGCTTCCGATGACTACCCCTATTTTATCTCATATCGCAAACGGGGCTTCTTCGAAGAACTACGGCTGGAGCGCTTCTGCGGACGCGCCTTGCCGCATCTGCGTTGCTACTACGAACGTCTATGCTTGCGCCTGATTGCACAGAAATTTACAATTTGTTTTTTGCGAAAAGTAGTTGTAAGACCACTTGCGCGGTTGTATACGTTTGCGCGGGAGCTATGTGGTTGTCACGGTACGAACAACAGTATTGGCGGCAGTATTGCACATCTATGTTCTTTGACAAGCATAAGTTTTCAGGAGTGTTATTGTTCAGCAATTTTGTCCCCTGGTAACTATTCAGCGATAGTGTTCCCATGACTACGGAGCCATTACTGTCACCGTGTGTGCCATTTGGGGCGCGGTGACAGGCCAGCGCAGTGCGGGACCACCTTTCGGGTATACCTCAACGTAGTATTCGAAGTCGCGCCCGGCGATGGCCCTGGGAGCAATGCTTACGTGGTAGAGCGCGCGGCAGACATGAGACAGCGGCATTTCGGCATAGGCTCCCTGTCCCATGGGGCGCCATTTCAGCACCGCCTTCGCCGGGTGCGGCACGCCGAGGATGGCGACTTTGAGTTCCAGGTTTTCACTGTCGGACAGTAGCGTGCGGGGGGAGTAGACGAATGCGCGCGCCGGGCCGCGGTAGGCGTCGTTGCCGGGATGGGCGACGGTAATGCGGGTCCACCAGTCGCGTTTGTTGAAATCAGCAGCCCAGGCACGCACGCGGTCAGTGTCTTCAGGCGCCACCGGCACGGCGGCTTCCGGCTGTGGCGCACCGAGCAGGTCCTGCATCTGCACCGAGAAGACTTCCGCGGCGTTGAGCAGATCCGCATAGTTGATGAACTGGTAGACCATGCCCGGCTCTTCCACGGCCGCCATCAGGTGCTCGAAGGTGGCGGTCACGGCGCTCATCGCCTCGGTGTGCAGGGGCAGGAGTTGCTCTCTGGCCAAGCGTTGCCGTTCCGCGCCATCTGGCATCGCCGCCAGCTTATCGCGCAATTGCGCGAAGCGGGACATCTCGATAACGGCTCGCGTTTGTTCGCGCATCGCTCGCATGTAGCAGAGGAAACGCTCGTAGCGCCGTTGGGCACCGACCCCTTTCACTTTCGGCTGTAATGCAGCCAGCGAATCGATTGGAGCAAAGGCTTTCTTGCGTTCAGTCCAATCGCCACGATCGCGGGTGAACGATCCCAGGCTGACATATTCGCCAAAGGCCACACTGCCGACCGGCGTGTTCCCCGCACATTGATCATATTGTGCCAGGATGTCGCCTACGTCATTCGCCGCCTCGGCGCCGAACTGCCCCTTCGCCCAATCGCGGTAGGCATCCACCACAGGGTAGACATCCGTGTCGGCCAGGTAATCGCCGATGGCCGGGCCGTTGCAGTTCACGGCGACTTTTACGTTGGCTCCCTCGACGCGAACACCGCTGACGCACGCCGGGCCATTACGGAAATCCACGACCAGTTCGCCATTGGTGACGGCGATATTCTCGAAGACTTTACGGCAGGGAGTCAGCGGCCCACCGGCTTCTTTCAGCAGATCGAATTTCGGCGCGACCGTCTTCCCCTGGATGAGGATGTCAAAGACGCGGTCGCCCGCCTTCCGGTAGCGTTTATGCGTATGCCACTCGTCCTGTCCGATCTCCAGAAACAGCAGCGTCACGTGGTAGGCGCCGTTGGGCACAGGGAACCGGTAGCCCAGCCAGTATGCCTGGGTGTGGTTGGCCATGCGCTGCGTCCAGTAGACGTCGCCATCCGGCACCGTGCTCCAATCCAGCTTCTCCCAGTGGAAGCTGCTTGGTACCGCAGACGGTGGCGCCGTAGCGGGCTTCTTCTCCTCAAAGAGCGCGTCGTCATCGGTGTCATCCGGCTGCGCTTCCGCATCACGCTGGTTCTGCCGTTCGCGTTCGGCCTTTGCCGTCGCGGCTGCGTTTTCCTCGGCCAGCTTCACCGCGGCCTGGTGGGCATCGGCGCGGAGGGCGGCGCGATCCTTGAGGAGTTGCTGCACGCGCAGCACGGTACCACCGATGCGGGTGAAGGGGCGAGTGACTGGATTGGCATGAGCATTCCACGGTTGTGTCCAGCCGGCATCGAGCAAGGCTTCCATCGAGCCTAAATAGCGGTCATCATGCCGCCAGGTTTGCCCCAGCAGGCCGTTGCACCCGTAGCGCAGGGCATCCGCCGCATCGCGCCGCATGGTGCCGACCCGTATGGTGGGCAGTATCTGATCCCCCATATCGGCATCCACCCAGGGGATCGCCCACTTTTCGCGGTCACGGATGTACCAGAAGCCGGGGTTGACGCCGTTGGCGCCCAGCCACTCGGTCATGTGCGAGATCGGCACGCCTGGCTCCAGGCCGGGCACCACTCGCAGCGGATCGTCGTAGTCGCCGAGAATCCACCCGGTCAGCGCGAACCGATAGGGTGCCTGGCGGTCTTTCAACGCTTTCTGCATCCCACGGGTCCATCCGACCCAGCGCTCGGCGCTGCCCCCCCGCCATAGCAGGTTTTCTTCCGTGGAGGCGGCGAGAAAATCCATGGGCACATGCCAGCGCAATGCGTCGTCTAAAACCTTGGTATAGTCCGGTGCTTCAAAACATAATCCGACGCCATACTGCCGCGCCAGGTCCATCCATTCGCGCCCGTCCTCATACACGCGCTGTTTCCACTCAGGCGAGGTGCGCGCGTATTGCTTCCAGGCAAAGAGATGCTGTTGCTCGGGCTCGGCGGCGTCTTCATGCTCGTAAAGATCGCCCATGCCCCGCAGGCGGCCACACTCCTTCATGCCCCACTCCGCCCAGGAGAAATCGCCATACCGCCGCATGATAAAGTTACCGCGCATCTTCACAAGCTGCGTCACCAGCGCTTTGTTGTCTTCCTTGTTCATCCACCCATGCACGATGTCGCCCCAGAAATAGGTGCCGCGCCGGTCGAAGAGCGGGCGCTCCAGCCGGTCAAGCATGGGGACATCTGTCAGCAATCGGGGGTCGCGTTCATCCGGAATCGCATCCCCAGTCAGGGTGAACCCCACTCCGGTCGTGCGCGCGAAGTCATACACGCCGTAAAGCACGCCTAATGGATCGCCGCCAGCGATGAGCAGCACACGGCGACCATTGATGGAGACAGTGCGTAGCAGATACTCCTGCGCCTTCAGTGATTGCACGCGCGCCTTGAGCGCCGGGTCTCCCGCACAGGCCAGCACCTCCGGGCGGGTGACCGTGCCGGCGACGATGACTGGACCGGCAGCGTTGGCCGTCGTCTCGACAAAGGGCAGCATCGTGCCGGTGCGCAGATAGAGGTAGCGGCGCAATTCATGGGCTGCCAACTGCTCGTGCCAACTGCCGTTCGGCAGCAGCAAGATACTGGTCATGGCGGGTGTCGGTTCAGCCGCCTGCACGGTGCCGGAGCACATCAGCATGAGCAGGACAATGAGTCCTGCTTCGTGCATCAATCTTAATATGCGCTCCAGTGTGCCTGCCGGTATTACTTGCATTGCAGTGTAATCTCCGCTCCCGTAATGCCTGCGCCGGCTTCAGCACGGATCGTCACCGTTCCCGCCTGAGCTGCACGCGAACTGATGATCAGCACGGCTTGTCCATGAAACAGTGGATGCTTGTCATCCTGGAACGGGTCAACGCAGAGAGGATCGCCGTTGCCGATGCCGGCGATCTCGCCCGGTCCGGTGACCGTAAAGTTGATCATGTTATCGGCTAACGGGCAGAGGTTATCCTGGGCATCCAGCATCTCGACGGTGATGTGCGACAGGTCCAGTCCATCCGCTGCCAGCTTGTCGTGGTCCGGGATTAATATGAGCCTTGCCGGTGCGCCTGCCGTGCGTACCGTCGCCGTACCGATCTGCTTCCCCCTGGCATACGCCACCGCCTTCAGTTCACCGGGTTGGTAGGGGACATCGTCCCATATCAACCGGTAGCGGCGCATCACCGCGTAATAGTCAGCCACATCGGCGCGGTCATACAGTTCTACTTCGGTCAGCGATGCCATGCCGTATTCCGGGAAGGTGAGGCGCAGATAGCGTGCCCGAATATCGATATTATGGTCGATGACGGTCGTTGTCCCTTCGCCTTTCGGTTTGACGGCGGCTGTGCGCCAGGCGACCCCGTCATCAGACGCTTGCACGGTATAGGCGTAGCGATACGCCGGCAGCAGCATCCGTACCCGGCACAGCTTCAGCGTTTGGACTGCGCCCAGATCAACTTGCCACCAGGCGCCGGCTTGCGGAGAGGCAGATAACCAGCCGCTCTCGGCATCTCCATCACAGACGCGATGTGCGGAGCGGTCTTCCCCCATGAGCGTGGAGCTGGCCGTGGCGGGTTTGCCGAGTGCCAGATTACGCGGGGGTTCTCCGGCGACTTTCGTACGTCGTCCGAGGGATTTGCCGTTGAGGAACAACTCGGCTTCATCGCCATTGGTGTAGATATTGACGGGTATGGGCTTCCCTTCCTGCCCGGGCCAGTTCCAGTGCGGCAGAATATGTATCGTCACCGTGTCCGGTGCCCAGACGCTGCGGTAGAGCCAGTAGCGATCTTTCGGCAACCCGACATAGTCCATGATGCCGCAGTACGAGCTGATGGCCGCCTTGGAGAAGGGGCTGCGTGCCCCGAGCTCATCAAAACCAGAGCGCACAAACTGCCCGGCGCAGTAACGGTCAGATGCCATGCGCAGAAAATCGACGTCCGGGATGTCCCCCCATTTCTCGCCGATGCAACGATCATAAGCCGAAACCTGTGGGGCGGTGCCCAGTGCTCTTCCTGCAGGCAGCGGCACGGCGTAATAGCCGCGCGTGCTCACGGTCAGTCCTGTCTCGCCATACAGCAGGGGTGTGTTGGGGAATCGCTTGCGCGCCAGATCATAACTACCCGCGTAGTTCCAGGTCTGCAGGTCGAGCCCATCCAGCGATGCGACATCAGGCGACAACACCTTCGGATCGCTACAGGCGATGGTCACCGGACGGCTTGCGTCCGTGGTGCGCACCAGGGCGAGGGTATGATTGATAATGCTCTTCCCCTTGTCCGGTGTGGTTAACAGCGGCGAAACGACATCCTGCCCGATAGACCAGGCGATCACCGACGGCGCATTCCGCGCCTGGCGGACCATCGGCGGCACCGTCCGTGTCATAAAATCGGGCAACT
>JAKIYB010000610.1 GCA_022708765.1 Armatimonadota bacterium
TTGGATTTGCTATTCCGTATTCCCACCCTGTTCCCACACCCACGACGAGGGTGAGGCCGAAGGAGAGAAGCAGATAGCGCTCGCTCCACTTGGCTTTGATGAAGGTAGCGGCCAGCAACAGCGCAACCGGCAATAGCAGTGCGATGAGCAGCCACACCGCACCATCTACACGGTGGGCACGCCATAGACCGATGACGGCGACGACAAGCGCCGACGCCGCGATCCCCACAAAGAGCGAACTCCACGGTTCCGGAAGGTATTGTCCCACACCGAACACCACCGGAATCCAACGCAGCGCCTCCGCCGGTATCGCCGACACCGCCGTTGCATCCATTTGCGTGCGCCACAGTCCCCATGCGGCAATCGGTAGCGCGACTAGTCCTAATCCCACATTGGCCCACCACCAAACGTGATGCGTGATGCGTGATGCGTGCACCATGATTCGTGATTTGCCATTTGCCATTTGCCATTTGGAACTGCCCCACACCAGCACCGCCGCCCACAACAGCCCGGCATAGAGGTGTACCGTCATCATCGCCGCGCCGAGGATGACGTAGGCCCCGCCGCCTTTGCCGCGCTCCACGACGCGCCAGCCCATCCACGCGAAGGCGGCAGCGAGCGGGATGACGAGCGCGTACATCCGCACTTCCTGCGTGTAATAGACGTAGATTGGCAGGGTGGCATAGGCCAGCGCGGTACCCCAGCCGCCATAGCGCTTTCCTTGAACTGCGCCGCCCAGCCGCAACATCAGCGCCGCTGCGATTGTGCCAAGCAGCACGGAGAGATAGCGTGCCGCGAATTCCCCGCTGCCCACAATCTTGATCCACAGGGCCAGCAGTAAGCCGTGGAGCGGAAGTGCATTGTCCTCGCGCAGCAAGCCCGCCGTTCCGGCAATCACGCCCTGCTGTGCGTGATACAGCACGAACGTCTCGTCATACCACAGCGAGGTTGCTGTCAGCCCCCACACCCGCAGTCCAAACGCGAGCACGACCAATGCGACAGCAATGGCATAATAGCGCGCCAATCCAGATCGTTCCATACCGCCATTATACAGCGAGAAGGCAGGAAGGGGAGAGTCCGCGAAAGATGACAAGGGAAGAAAATTGACTACAATACAGGTGAGACAAATTTCAGTTGCCAGTTTTCAGTAACGTAGTAAACATGTTCAATCATGGGCAACCAGTGAGGTATTTATGGTGAAACCTAAGACAGTGCTGATTCGCGGTGGGACGGTGGTGACGCCGGAGACGCTGTTGGACGCCGACGTGCTGATTCGCGGCGAGCAGATTCAGGCCATCGGCCAGGATTTGCCCGCGCCGCGCGGGGCCGAGGTGGTGGATGCGATAAATCTGCTGGTGCTGCCGGGCGTCATCGATGCGCACGTGCACATCCAACTGGATACCGGCATCTATGCTTCGCCGAGCAACTGGCAAGTGGAGAGCCGCGCCGCAGCCTTCGGCGGTGTGACGACGGTGGTGGATTTTGCCACGCAAATCAAAGGACAGAGCTTTGCCGAGGCGTTGGAGGCGCGCCTGGCAGAGGCCGCGTCTTCCTGCGTTGATTATGCCTTCCACATGATGGTGACTGACGTTCCGCCGGGCCAGGAGGAGCTACTGGGTGACCTGGTCGATCTGGGCATCCAGAGCTTCAAGCTGTACACCACCTATCGCCCCAATTACTACGTGGACGACGCGACGCTCTTGCGTTTGCTCGAGGCGGCCGGCCGTTATGGGCTGACGACGCTCGTCCATTGCGAAAACGATGCACTGGTCACAGCGCAAACGCAGGCGCTCATCGAAGCGGGGAACACCGGCTGGCGCTACCACGGCGCGGCGCGTCCGGCGCTGGCCGAACAGGAGGCCGCCGCCCGCGTGTTGCTGTTGGCCGAAGCCACGCACGCGCCCGTCGTCATCGTGCACAACTCGGTAGCGGCGACGACGGCGCTGGTGGCTGCCGCCCGTGCGCGTGGACAAGTCGCCTTCTGCGAGACGTGCCCGCAGTATCTACTGCTCGACAATACTCTTTACGAAGGGACCGAACCGTGGCGTTATATCTTGCAACCACCGTTGCGCGACCCAGGGGAACGCGAGAAGCTTTGGGCGCTCGTCTCCGAGGGCGCGGTAGATATGATTGTCACCGATCACTGCGATTACACGCGATCGCAGAAGACGGCCCTCGATGATTTCACCAAGACGCCCGGCGGACTGCCCGGCCTGGAGACGCTCCTGCCGTTGATGGCGACCTACGGCGTGGGCGATGGCTATATCGACTGGACCGATCTCGCGCGATTGCTATCCGCCGGCCCGGCCCAGGTCAACAACCTGTGGCCGCGCAAGGGCGCGCTGCTCCCCGGTTCCGACGCCGACATCGTGTTGTACGATCCCACGCCTATCGATACGCTCACCGCATCGCGCCTGCACTCGGCGGCGGGGTACACGCCCTATGAAGGAATGCGGGCGCAGGGACGCGTTGTGTCCACACTGCGGCGCGGAACATTCCTGGTGCGCGACGGTGAATTTGTGGGTGAAGCGAGTCCAGGTGTGTATCTGCGGCGGGAACCGTTGTTTTGGGGA
>JAKIYB010000611.1 GCA_022708765.1 Armatimonadota bacterium
CGCTGATGCACCTGACTTATCGCCGCAACCTGGATCTGGGCGACGGCCTGCTGATGGATACGATGGAATACCGTGAACGCGTGGCGGCGGAGATCCGCCGCTTTAAACCCCGGCTCATCCTCGCCCCCTACCCCGGCGACCGCCATCCCGACCACGACGCCGCAGGCAAACTGGTGCAGGCGGCGTCCTTCTACGCGCGCATGAAAAACCGCGTCATCCTCGACCACGACACGCGCGAGCCGCTGGAATCGCACTCCCCCGGCCTGGTACTCATCTACCTGATGCACGAGAAGGAGCGCCCCACGCTGGTGGTGGATGTGAGCCCCTACCACACGCAGAAGATGGAAATCGTGCGCACCTACCGCTCGCAGTTCCTCAACCCGATGCCGGACGACTACCAGTTCATTGGCGCCAGCGACTACATCCACATGATCGAAGCCCGCGGCGCCTTCTTCGGCAGCATGGTGCAGACCAGCTACGGCGAACCATACCTCGCCCGCAGCCCGCTGAAGGTGGATGATATGCTGCTGTGTCTGGCGGGAGGCAAGGCGGGGTTGTAAGGAGATTTCACCGCAGAGAACGCGGAGGGCGCAGAGGAGTTTTATTCTTGCTCAGTAATTCGGTGACTGCCTCCAATTGCGGTGGCAATTGGCTGGCTGTCACCGAATTACCCTTCGAGGTTGCGCAGGATAAAGGCCTTTCAAGGAGTATAACAATGGCCATCCAGTACGAAGACTGGGCAGAGCTTATCCCGATTACGCTTCAGTGTCTGGCGATAGTACCGTTCGTGCTGATCACTCATCGCTTTGAACGTATGCGGGGTGTTCAGCATACACGTTTTGAGTTTATGTTGCCGTTTGTACCATGGATAGCATGTATCAGTTTTTTCGCACTAACCCGAGATGAACGCTACTTCGATTGGGGCATGTGGATTGCGTGGGCAAGCGGAGCGGGCTCATTATTAATATTGCTTGACCCACTGTCAAACATTGGTCGCCTGACTAATAAAGTGTTGCTCAATGTAATACTTACAATCGTAGCGTTAGGGTTTGCAAACGAAATCGGCCCAGCATTTCGCTATTAACCCTCTACGTCGAAATTCCTACTCCAATATCACACCCTGCGCCCGCAGTTCCGCGCGCAACTCCTCCGTATCCACCATTCGCGGCAGGATATCATGCCGCAGGCAGAGTGCGGCGGCGGCGCCGGCGGCTTGGCCGGTGGCGTTGGCGACGGCCTGAATGCGGGTGGCGGAGTGCGCCTCGTGGGTGGTGGAGATGGGGCGGCCGGCCACGAGCAGGCCCTCGACCTTCAGCGGCACCAGCGCGCGGTACGGGATGGAATAATACTTGCCCCAGGGAAGGTGGCGCATCACCGTCCCGCCGCCGGCGGGGTTGTGAATGTCTACCGGGTAGGCGCTGAGGGCGATAGCGTCGGGATAGAGGGTCTCGTTGAACAGCTCTTCCTCGGTCACCACGTATTCGCCCAGCACTCGCCGCGTCTCCCGCACGCCCACCTGTGGGGCGGCCATCAGCAGGTAGCTGCGTTCGAAGCCAGGCACGGCACGAACGAGCCAGTCCACCGTTTCCATCATCTGGCGGCGGCCTTCGATCTCCGCGGCGGTGAGGTCATCGCGGCTGGTGCCGAGGAAGCGCAGCAGGCGCGTGGTGTTGAAATGCACCTGGTCGGAATGCGGGGTATCGAACCAGAGCACGTTTTCACGCGGATTCGTCAGCAGCCCGGCGTCCTTGTCGCGCTTGTAGAGTTCGTTGATCTCCTCGCGCGAGGGCATGCGCGCCATCTCCACCCCTCCGAGGCGGAAGTGCAGGCTCATCGGCATCACCAGCCCGTCTTCTTTCCGGCCGATCTCGAAGGGCGCACCCGCTCGAGCGGCCACATCGCCGTCGCCGGTGCAGTCAATGACGATACGCCCGCGCACTTCCTCGCGGCCCGATTTGCTGTGCGTGACGATGCCGGCGATGCGGTCGCCGTCCATCAGGGCGTCGCTGATGGAGGTGTGGAGCTGCAGCGTTACCCCCGCTTCCAGGCACATGTCGAGCCAGGCCTGCTTCAGCCCCTCGGGATCGAAGCAGAAATGCCGCAGCCCGAAATGGGTGCTGGCTTTGTAACCATAGGGATAGGCCTGCAGCCGCGCGATCATCTCGCCCCAGATGCCGCCGATGATGGGCCGGTCGCCCGCCCAGTGCGTCATGAAGGGAAAGACGAAGCCGGCAGTGGACATGCCGCCGAGGAAGCCGTAATGCTCCACCAGCACCACGTCCGCGCCCATGCGCGCCGCCGCGATAGCCGTCGCCACGCCGGCAGGCCCCCCGCCGGCGACGATAAGGTCATGTGTTGATGAGAAGGTTGGTTCCATAAGCTGTTTCATCGTTACAAGGGTAAATCGGTGACAGACAACGTATTACTAAGAAAAAGCGGGAGCGATCGGATAGACAACAATGATACCGTAAATGCTCCTGGTCATTGTTCACAAGGGTAATGCGCAGTCAGTCACCGCTTTACTGAGCAACGAAATGTCACATCTGAATGATTCCGGCAAG
>JAKIYB010000612.1 GCA_022708765.1 Armatimonadota bacterium
ATCCCCTGCTGCGCAACCGCATGCTCTGGATCAGCTTTAGCGTCTGCTTCCTGCTGGTGATGCTGAAGGGCATCCACTTTTATTTCCCCGGCGTGCCGGCGCCGATTCTCGGCTATCGCCTGGCTGAGTATACAACCGACCCGCTGATGCGCCTCTTCCTGCAGAACGTGACGATCGGCATCTCCTTCACCGCGCTGGCTATCCTGCTGCTGATCCCCACGGAGATTCTCTTCTCCATGATCGTCTGTTTCTTCCTCTTCCAGTTGACCTTCGTCTTCGGCAAAGCCTTCCACTTCAACCATTATGCCGGGTATCCCTGGCAGCATCAGCAGACTATCGGCGCGTTCATCGGGTACGCGCTGCTGGCAGTGTTCGCCGCGCGCAAGCACCTCTGGAACGTGGCGCGCCATCTCGTGGGTCGGCTGCGGATGGATGACAGCCAGGAAGCGGTGTCGTACCGAACGGCCGCGCTGCTGGTTGTGGCGTCGCTGCTGACGCTCGTCGTCTGGGGAATCTGGACGCGCATGGGCGCGCTGGCCAGCCTGCTCTTTTTCGGATACATCCTTATCTGCGGCTTTACCGCCAGTAAAATCCGCGCGGAGGCGGGCATGCCCGGCGGCTACTGGATGCCCTATTTCTCCATGTTCCTGGTCTCGGCGCTGGGCGGGTATGCGGTCTTCGGCGCCACCGGCATGCTGGTCGCCACTATCGCCAGCGGCTTCATGACGGTCTCCTGCTTCCTCTTCATCGCCCCCGTCCAGGTGGAGATGATGGAATTAGGCCGCCGCTTCTCCGTGCGCCTGCGCGACATCGGCGGCGGGTTGGCACTCGGCCTGCTCGGTGGACTCTTCATTGGCGGCTTTGTCCTGCTCTGCTGGACCTACGGCTTCGGGGGAGATAACATGCAATACACCTGGCCGTATGATCAGAACTGGTACTTTAACGGCTTGCGTTCCAGCGAAGTGGCCGCCGACCGCGCGTTCGCCGCCGGCACACTGCATACCTCGCCGGAGACACGGCCCCTCAATTTCGTCGAAAATGTCAACGCCAAAGGGGTGGGCATCGGCATCCTCGTCACCTGGCTCTTCTCGGCGCTGCGCAGCCTCTTTACCTGGTTCCCGCTGCATCCCCTCGGCTATGTCCTCTCCACCACCTTCTTCGGCGGCGGGGGGTTCGCCGCCATTGTCGCCTGGCTGGTGCGCCTGGTCATCCAGCGCACCGGCGGCGTGCATGCCGTGCGCAACGGCTTGGTGCCCTTCGCCATCGGCATGTTCTTCGCCTGCGTTATCTCGGTAGTGTGCTTCGATATCATCGGGATGATCATGCGTGCCAATGGTATCACGGTGACCTATCACATGCGGCCGTGACATGACAGGGTGACCAGCCCGTCGTTTTGAGGTGAGGTGGCGTAATTTCTTCAGGCTGGCCGTTTGGTGATGTCTTCGTTCTCGTCATTGCCGAACGGCCGTAAGCGACGACGCCAGCAACACCGAAGGCAGTCTGTATATTCCTTGCTCTTTGCGTCAATGACCATTCCTCCATATCGAAAGCTGCTCAATTCCGCATAAGTATTGTATACTTGGGCAGGAAGAGGATGCTGTCCATGTCTACAGATCAACGACGTGATCGAGCATGTTGATCAGCTAATCCAGGCGGACAGCCAGGAACGGCTGATCAAACGCCTTGCGCCGCATGACGACCCCCTGCCGCCGACGGTACCCGGCGGTTCGCTCACCACCTCGGAGGCGGTGGCGGCTGCTTGAGGTGTCTCCGGAGCATGCGACCGCCCTCCATGAGCCATCCCCCGACATCTACCAGCGGAATATCGAGTACTTCATCGGCACGGTGAAGGTGCCGGTAGGCCTGGCCGGGCCGCTGCGCGTGAACGGCCTCTTTGCCAGCGGTGACTACTATGTGCCCCTCGCCACCACGGAGGCGGCGCCCGAGAAAGCCCACCATCGGCACCCAACGGTGACCTGCCTGTGCGTGGCTGGCAGCGATCATGCTAACGATAATAGGAGCGTGAAGACGATGGAATCTCTGGCGTATCATCCGAGTGCAGTTCGGCGGAATGCTGTTCCGCTTTTCGCGCATATCGGTACCCCCGTAGACTTCGAAAACGGGGGTACAAAACCTGGAAGCCCATTTCCACGTTTTGCACTAGAGAGGTGGGGCAATGCTGGACGCCGGTAACTACCGCATGTGGGTCATCACAGCACGCCCGTTCACAGTGGTGCGCATTCAGGCTGTGATCGCGTCGGGATCAGGCCCTCACGATGCACGGGAAATCCTGATTGACCATTTACGAGAGAGCGGTTTTTCTCACCAGGCGAGGTATGCACTTGCAGTATATGCAAACGAGGGCTATGGTAACAATGCAAGTCACCTTCCGTGAAGACACTCTGGTGTGGATGTAATAGAGTAATACATTTCTCAATTGTCAATAGCTCGTTACCCTTCTCCCTCCTCCGGACACTCGAAAATCCGCCCACCCAGGTCCACCAGCTTCGATTCAAAGTGCTCATATCCGCGGTTGATATATTTACGGCCCATCACC
>JAKIYB010000613.1 GCA_022708765.1 Armatimonadota bacterium
CGAGCGCGGAAAACGCCGTCTCCGCCACCACCATGGTCGCTACCGGCGGCGCGGCGGGCATGGGCGCCAACTTGCTGGGGCAGCTCCTCTACATGCCGGTGCTGTGGATCACCGCGCCCTGGTATCGCCGCTTGCGCATGCTCACGCTGGCCGATTTCTTTGAGACCCGCTATCAGTCGCGCGGCATCGCCGTCACCTACGCGCTGGTGTCCGCCACTTTCTTCATGATCGCCGCCGGGATGGGCTTCGCGGCGATGGGCAAAACGCTCACTGCCATCATGCCAAAGCCGGAGGCGGCGCTGACAATGTCCGAGCGCGCCGAATACAACCGCGCCGTCGAGCTCAAGGCACTGGAAAAGCGCGATTTCCGCGCGCTCTCCGCCGCCGAGCAGACGCGGATGGAGCGCCTGCGCGCCGAAAAGCCGCGCATGGTCTTCCCGTATATCAACCGCTGGGTCATCCTGCTTGCCATCGCCCTCTGCGTGGCGATTTACGTGGCGGTGGGCGGATTAGAGGCCGCCTTCCGCATTGACCTCATTCAGGGCATTCTGATCATTATCCTCACGCTGCTGCTCATTCCCTTCGCCATGCTGCGCATCAACGCGGTGTTCGGCACGACAGGTTTTCTGGGGCCGTTCCAGGTACTGCACCAGCAGTTCCCAGAGTGGTTCTTCGAGTTGTGGGGGTCGCCCAAGCTGTTGGAATTTAGCGTCTGGTGGATTCTCGCTTTCGGCGTCGCCAATGTCATCAACACCGCCGTGCAGGCGAATCAGCTCACCGCCATCGGTTCAGCGAAGGACGAGCAGACGGCACGGCTGGGATCGACGAACGGCCTCTTCATCAAACGCTACTGTTGGGTGATCTGGGGACTTGTGGGTCTGCTGGCGCTGGCGCTCTTCGGCTCCACCATCACTGACCCCGACCTGCTCTGGGGTACCGCCACCCGCGAACTACTCGGCGGCGCGAACATCGGCCTGGTTGGTTTGATGATCGCCGGCTTGCTCGCTGCCTTTATGAGCACCGCTTCCGCGCTGGCGCTCACCACCGGCGCGCTGTTGACGAACAGTATCTACAAACCACTGGCGCCGGAGAAATCGGAGACGCATTACGTGCGCGTAGGCCGCGCGCTTAGCCTGCTCTACATTGTCGGCGGCCTGCTCATCGCCTGGAAATTCGATAGCGTCTTCGACATCTTCAAGTACCTGGTGCTCTTCAACTGCATCGTCGCGGCGGCCTTCTGGCTGGGGATGGTCTGGCGGCGGGCGAATCGCGCGGCGGCGTGGGCCTCTATCGGCACCATGTTGCTGTTCACCGTGCTGCTGCCGGTGATCATCCCGCTCTTTCCGGGCATGCGCGCCAACCCGCGCCTCCTGAAGGAAACATCGCCGTTGCCGGTCACCCGCACCTACGAGGCCCGCGTGGCCGACGTGGTGGAACGCGAGGCCGCCATCCTGAAGTGGGAGAAAGAACTCGCGGACGGCAAGGAGGTGGGCGTGCGCCCTGAGCCGCTGGCTCTCGGACAGCGCTTTGAAAAGACCTTCACCATGAAGAAGAAGTCCGTCTTCTGGTGGCAGGATTTTACCACGAAAGGCGACGTGAAGCAGGGGAAGGGCCTGTTGAAAGTCGAATTGCTGGCACTCGATCTGCTGGGGTGGGAGCTGTCGAAGAACAGCTACTCCACCAATGAGACGATCAGCATCCTCTTCCGTATCATCGTGCCCTTCGCCGTGCTCCTCGTTGTCGGCCTCTGTACCCGCCCGCATGCGAAGGAGCACCTCGATCGCTTCTACGCCCGTTTGCGCACCCCGGTGCAGCCTGACCCGGAACTGGATGCTCACGAAATCGAGCTGACCGCGACGGATCCCGACCGCTATCACCGCGGCCGCCTCTTCCCCGGCACCAACTGGGAATTCCGCCGCTGGGATCGTCAGGACTGGCGCGGTATCGCCATCACCTCCGGCGGCGCCATCGGCGTCATCGTGCTGCTCTTCATCATCACGCGCCTGGGGATGTGAGAAGTGGCATGAATGCTGAAAGCGTCACAGAGATAGCAGCGAGTCTGGAAGCCGAAGTGAGGCGCGCCCAGCCTGTCACCGCTTGCCAAAACAATACACCGCCCCGTCCTGCGCGCCGATGACCAGCCGATTATCGGCGATGGCGGGGGAGGCGGTGAGTTCGGCGCCAGCGCGGAATTGCCAGGCTTTCCTGCCGGTGGCGAGGTCGAGGCCATAGAGGATGCCGTCGCCGGTGCCGACGTATGCGCGCCCGCCGACGATGACCGGCGAGGACTCGACCCCCTTGCGAGTGGTCAGTGACCAGCGGTGCTTGCCGGTGCCGCGCTCCACGCAGAAGACGGCATTGTTCTTCGTGGAGAAGACTACGGCGTTGGCGCCGACAGCGGCGGAACTGGAGGCGTTATCGCCGTCGTTTTTAAAGCGCCAGAGCACTTTCATGTCTTTGGCGCGAATGGCCAGGTACTCGCCGTTCATCGTGCCCAGAAAGACGGCGCCGCCGCTGTAGGCGGGGG
>JAKIYB010000614.1 GCA_022708765.1 Armatimonadota bacterium
CTTCCTGGTACGAGACATTTCTCGCCGGTTCACCCCTCGCGTTCGCCGGCGGTTTCGAGTATACTTATGCACGGTATCGGAGAAGCACGGGATGGCGGAAGAGACGCAATTATGTATTGATGATCGGTCCGTCGGCGTGGTGGAGACAGTGTATCTCCATCACGATGGTCTGCTGTCCCTGGAATCCAGGCAAACTCTCGGGCCGCTCACGCTCGCGTATGAAACTTACGGTACACTAAACAACGCCCGCGACAACGCCATTCTGCTGCTCCACGCACTATCGGGTGACGCTCACGCTGCCGGTTACCATGCCGATGATTTCCAGAAACCACGTCCCAAGCCCGGGTGGTGGGATGATATGGTTGGACCAGGCAAGGCTTTCGACACTACACGTTTCTTCGTCGTCTGCTCGAATGCCATAGGCGGCTGTATGGGCAGCACCGGGCCGAGCTGCATCAATCCTGCCACCGGTCGCCCCTATGCGACTGATTTTCCCGTCATCACCATCGGCGACATGGTGAACGCGCAGAAGCTGCTAATGGACTACCTGGCGATCCCGCGCTGGTATGCCGTGAGCGGTGGCTCTATGGGCGGCATGCAGGCGCTGCGCTGGGCGGTGGCGTATCCCGACCGGGTCGAGCGCTGCATCCCCATCGCCACAACGCACCGCCTCTCCGCGCAAAGCATCGCGTTTGACGCGGTCGGCCGCGCGGCGATCATGAGTGATCCGAACTGGCAGAACGGCCACTATTACGGCACCGGAAAGATTCCGGCTAATGGTCTCTCGGTGGCGCGTATGGTCGGACATATCACCTACCTTTCCGAGCAGTCCATGCACGAGAAATTCGGTCGCCAATTGCGAGACGCGGAAGCATATACCTGGGATTTCGATCCTGAGTTTTCAGTGGAGACGTACCTGCAGTACCAGGGCGACTCTTTTGTGAAGCGGTTTGACGCCAACTCGTATCTCTACATCACGAAGGCGATGGATTATTTCGACATGGGCGCCGGTTATGAGGCGCTGGAGCCGGCGACGGCGCGTTTCCTGGTGCTGTCCTTCAGTTCCGACTGGCTCTTCACCACCGCCGAGTCGAAGGACATCGTGCGCGCACTGCGCTGGAACGGGGTGGATGTCAGCTTCATGGAACTGCAGTCGTCCTACGGGCACGATGCCTTTCTACTGGAAGTTGAGGAGATCACCCGGTTAGTCAAAGGTTTTTTAAATTAGCGGAAAAGTGGGCATTGTTCTCGTATGGGAGATGTCATGGAGCAGGCCAATCGCAGTTTCTATTTTGCCGGCGATCAATTTGAATTGGGTAACCCGGACAGCATGAACCGCTTCGTTCGTACCCAGGCGATTGACGTGGAAAGCTTTCGCTACCTGAACGGCATCGCCACGACGATGGAGATGCGCGAGGTAGAGGCGGACATCTTCGACTTTTATCGCCATCAGCAAGGCGAAGCGACGAAAATCGTTGGTGGTCTCCGCATCACAAATATCAAGTGGCCTGTCCGCCGTATTTTCTTCATGCGGCGCGATCCCAAGGGCTTACATCGGTTGGGAGGTATCCCGCCGCAAGGATTGATTTTCCCCACCCACGAAGCAATGGAGACCACTTTTCAGTTTCTCGGCCTACTCGACGGCAACGATCCCTTCTTCTCATGGATGGGATTGGCACAGGTGCCGCTGCTTTTCCCATTGTATGAGTATAACGAGGGCATTTTCCTCGATTTCACCGATCCACTGCGCCCGGTCATTATTAATCCGGACACCTTCTCTGACGACTGGTTGGAAATCAACGAGTCAGGCTGGGAGGAAGTGCTCTTTGATGAGGTGCGCTTCTCCGTCGGCGGGCCCTATCGCCAGGATGTGCCCATCGGCGGCGTGCCGCTGTGGCATCAGCAACCCTCTATCCCAGTCTGCCCGCGCAGCGCGCTGGTGATGCGCTTCGTCTGCGCGATTCCCTCCATCCGCGACGTGACGGTGATGAAGGGGCACGAAGGCGAGAATCTCCCCTTCGCCGACGAGCACCTTTGCTTCGCCGACGAAGGCACGCTCTACGTCTTCTATCAGCAGGCGTCGAAGATCATGCACGTGCAGATTCAGTGCTGATTACTTCAAAAACTTCTTCCCTGACCTGGCTTCCAACCCGCGCCAGAAATAATGCAGCGCGTCACGGGTGCGAGGGGAGAGCTTGTCGCTGTTGCTCAGCAGCACCATCAGCGTATCGCGACGGCCGGGGATGCCTTCCCACGGGTAGCCGATGACGAAGAGCGGCAGATCGTCATGAAAGAGATACCCAAGCAGGTGCCCGGTCTCGTGCTTGCCCAGATGGAAGTTCAGGTTCGCCTCATTGAAAACCCCCACACCGCTGGTGAAGGAAGCCATACCATGCGCCCACCACGTCATGCGGCCCGAAAACGGCGCTTTGGAGATGAGCATGTCGGCGTGCGGATCGCTCTCGCGCAGTTCGATGAGGCGGCTTTCCAGCTTACCGAAATCCAGTGCCTGCACGCGCTC
>JAKIYB010000615.1:0-2199 GCA_022708765.1 Armatimonadota bacterium
CCGGGGCGAGGGCATCCCGCCGGACGTGCTCTCCCACCTCTTCGAGCGTTTCTACCGTGCCCCTGAAGGCCGCAAAGCGGAAGGCATCGGGCTGGGTCTCTACATCACCCGCCTGCTGGTGGAAGCCCACGGCGGCGAAATCACCGTGGAGAGCACGGTCGGGGAAGGCAGCGCCTTCACCTTCACGCTACCGGTGGTCAAAGGTCCGCGACCACGTTACAAATGCTAATTGACTGACCTTGCTTCCGGTAACACCCGAATCCGTTTGCAGTAGAGCTAAATGGGGACAGTCCCGGTGGTAACCTTGTGGATCATCTGGTTACGACGTTCAGGGGGGACAGTTCCCATTTTTCCCCCTGGGCGCGGCTGCGGCCGGCCCTGATTACATGCGGGATTTTCAACTTCACGGTTCGACAAACGTGGCTGTGAACATTCAACCATCCACCCATCATTAGCACGGTAGCGGACATGCGGTCCCATTTTGACACAGAAGAGTTGAAGTGTCTGTACCAGATCGGGCGTCCGATACAGCTCATCAGCAATATCATCAATGGGCACAGCGGCATCACCGCGGAAACCGCCGTGGATTTCGCTCAGGCGTTTGAGACGAGCCCGAAGTTCTGGCTGGATCTGGATAGCCGGTAACGGCTCGATGTGGAGATGATACGACGGCTGGAGCGGAAAGTCAGTTGACGAACAGAAATGGAACCGGCTTCTTCTTCCCTCTTCACTGCTCTTCCCGCAGCCGTTCCGCCAGCCGGGTGTTTCGCTCCTGCCGGTTGACGTTGCGCACGGCCATGGCGAGGGCGCGCTTGCTGCCGAGGAGGATGGCGGTCTTCTTCGCGCGGGTGAGGGCGGTGTAGAGGAGGTTGCGCTGCAACAGCAGGTAGTGCTGGGTGTGCAGCGCCACCACGACGGCGGGATATTCGCTGCCCTGCGACTTGTGCACCGTCAGCGCGTAAGCGAGTTGCAGTTCGTCGGTGTCCTGGAAGGCGTAGATAACCTCTTTTTCCGGGTAGGCGACGATCAGCTCGCCTTCCTCGTGGTCAATATGGCGGATGTAGCCGATGTCGCCGTTGAAGACATCGAGGTCATAGTTATTCACCGTCTGAATCACCCGGTCGCCGCAGCGCAGCGTCTTCTGCCCGCGCGTCAGTTCCGCCACGCCCACTTGCTTCGGATTCAGCGCCTCCTGCAGCAGCGCATTGAGCTGCTGCGCGCCCAGCGAGCCGCGAATCATCGGCACCAGCACCTGGATATCCGCCGGGGTGTAACCCAGCGCTGGCAGGCCGCGGCTCACCACGTCGCACACCTTTCGCGCGGCGGCCAGCGGGTCGTCCTGCGGGATGAAGAGGCAGTCGGCGTTCTGCCACTGGCTGGTGGGCACCAGTGCCGGCATCTCGCCGTGATTCACCCGGTGCGCGTTGGTGATGATGGTGCTTTCCGCCGCCTGGCGGAAGATCTCGGTGAGGCGCACCACCGGCACGCGCTCCGAGCGGATAAGGTCGTGCAGCACGTTGCCGGCGCCCACGCTGGGCAGTTGATCGGCATCGCCTACCAGGATGAGCTGCGCGCCCGGCGGCAGCGCGCGCACCAGCGAATAGGCGAGGTGCAGGTCCACCATGCTCACCTCGTCCACGATGAGCGCGTCGCAGTCCAGCGGGTGCTCCGGGTTGCGCTTGAAGGTGAAAGACTGCGGGTCCACTTCCAGCAGGCGGTGAATCGTCTGCGCCGGCTGGCCGGTCACTTCCGACAGCCGCTTCGCCGCGCGCCCGGTAGGGCTGGCCAGCAGCACCTTCCGCCGGCAGCGCAGGTGCGCCCGCAGGATGGCGCGGGTGGTGGTGGTTTTGCCGGTGCCCGGGCCGCCGGTGAGGACGAGGATGCGGCTGCGCAGGCTGGCCACCACCGCGTCGAACTGCGCGGGCGCCAGCGTCACCCCCAGCTCGCGGCAGACGTCCTCCGCCAGCGCCACCACGTCAGCCGGCAGCCAGTCGGGCGCGTCCGTATCTTCCAGCAGCGCGCGCAGCCCCAGCGCCAGCGCGCGCTCCATCAAGAAGACGGGTCGCAAATAGATGGGCATCTCCTCAGCCGCCTCGGTGTCGCGGATGAGGTGCTGCGCGCGCGCCAGCCGCTCGATGGCGTCCGCCGCCGCCTCCGCGGTGGGCGGCTCCCCCTCGCGCGGGGCGTCCTCTTCCGGCG
>JAKIYB010000615.1:2290-2520 GCA_022708765.1 Armatimonadota bacterium
CTTGAAGCCGATGCCGTAGACATCGTGCGCCAGCCGGTAGGGATTTTCGGTGACCATCTCCACCGCGCGGTCGCCATAGGTGCGGTAAATCTTTGACGCGTAGGCGGCGCTGATGCCGTGGCCCTGCAGGAAGAGCATGATGTGGCGCACCTCGTGCTGCTCCGCCCAGGCCTTTACGATATCGGCGGATTTCTTCGCGCCGATGCCCGGCACCTCCAGCAGGCGCTCGG
>JAKIYB010000616.1 GCA_022708765.1 Armatimonadota bacterium
GGTCCTTCCCGCCCGCCGCGCCGCTGCAGGTGTGGAGCATTCGCGGCCTCTGGTATGATCAATACGGTTTGGACCGCGCACTGGCGCGCGTCGGCGGCTGCGTGGAGCGCTCGAGCTGGGTGCAGGGTAACTGGATTCGTTGGTACAGCCCTGACAGCTACGACGAACTCATGCGCTACCACCTGGCGATTGTCGCCAATACCAACGGCAATGCTTTTGCGAACGGCGGTCATCCCGCCCCTGCGCGCACACGGCTGAAGGACTTCGCTGCCCATGGTGGGGCCGTACTCTTTCTCGGCGGATTGTTCGCCTACGGGCGCGAGTATCACGGCACCGCGCTGGAGGAGATGTCACCAGTTACGTTTGCCGATAAACGCGATTTAGAGATGCATCCCGGCGGCCTGCCCCTCGCCGCCGGGCCGGATGCGCCGGCAGGCATCGCGAAACTAAATTGGCAAGAGGCACCGCGCGTCTACTGGACGCATGCGGTGACGCCGAAGCCGGGCGCGAAGGTGCTGCTCACCGCCGACGGCAAGCCATTGCTCGTGACCTGGCTTTACGGCAAGGGGCGCGTGGCCGTTTTTGCCGGCACCGTGATGGGTGACCCGAAGGCCGGGCAACTGCCTTTCTGGCAGTGGGGTGGCTGGCCGGCGGTGATGGCGGAGACGTTAAGCTGGCTGACGGTGAATCCCGAGCGTCCCGGCGGTGCCAATCGCGCGGATTATGCGAAAACTCTCAACGCCGCGCTGAGGAAAGCCGGCGGAAAAGAGGGCGACGAGCGGGCGGTGATGAAGACCTATCTGCGCTGCTGCGCAGATTCCACTGCGGCGGAGGCGCTGACCGATGCCCTCGCCAGCCTCTTCTGGGACATCTCGCTGGATGAAACGGACGCCTACTACGCAACGGTGTTGCCACATGTGCGGGGTGAGTTCGTTGGCGTGGCGGACGCGCTGCTCGAGTCTGGTAAAACGCACAAAACGATGCTCGGCCTGCGGCTGCTTGGGCTGGCGAAAGCGCCCGGCGCGAAGGAGCGGTTGCTCGATGCCCTGAAACGCGGCGAGGTGGATATCGAGGAGGTGGGCGACAGCCTGGAGCCGGGCACGGCCGGCGAGGATGCGGATTATCGCGCCTATGCCTACCGCCTGGCAGCGCTGGAAGGCCTGGGCAACCTGGGTGACCCGTCCGTGCTGCCGGCCATCCGCGCGGTGGTGAAGCAATACGAGGCCAAACGACCGCGTCGTGCGGATTTTCCAAAAGACGTGACGCGGGAACATGAACTCTATCAGGCGGCTTTGCAAGCCGCACTGCGCTGCGGTGATGCCGCCGCCGCCGGTCCGCTGCTCGACATGCTGATGCAGAACCGCTATACGCTTGTGAACATGATGTTCGCCGCTTTCGCTGACGGCAAAGGCGCCCAGGCGCAGGCCCAGCGTGAGAAAGCCCAGCGCGCGTATACACGCCTGCAGGCCCGCCAGGCGCTAGCCTGCGCCCGCCTGGCACCGCTGCCCGCACCCGTGCTCCCCGCGCTGGCGAAACGTCTCGCCGCCGAAGACGACCTCTGGGTCACTCCCTTCGCGTTCGCCGCTTTCGGCAAAGGCTTTGGAGCGAAGCCGTCAGCGGAAGCGCTGGCGATCCTCACCGGCGCGAAAGTGCCGGCGGTCGCGGAACTGGCCGCCGCGCGATAATCATGGCGCCGGTCATTTCAAATATGCTGGCAGCGCCGGCGTCGCCAGCGTGGTCTTACGCGCTTTCGCCGTCTCGTCAACGTCGCGGAATCGCAATACGGCACCGCCCGTCATCGTCCTGTCCTCAACGCGGGTGCCGTCATGGTTCAGGCGCAGCACCGCGACCTGGGCGTCGGTCTCAAACGGACCGGCCTGCACGAGGCCGCCGGTGGCATTGAAGCACACCCAGTATTCACTCCGGATGCGATTGGTGGGATCGGACTCCGTCACCACCTTCACGACCGTGACCTGCTCGTCGTCATGCGCGACTTCGATATGCGGAGTCAGGTTCTTTTCTACCGGTGGCTGCAGCAATTCTCCGGGCGCCAGCATCGGCGCGTGGGGCAGCAGCACGGACGTGAAGGTAATTTCCTGACCCGGCCGAGTCATCCCCGCCCACACCTGCCGCAGGCGAATGGGCATCTGGCGGTACGGATTCTCCGCGTAACTGTCCGAGACGGTGTGCGAGCGGTCCGGGCGCGGTGAGAAGTAAACGAGCAGATCCCACGGCGGGTTGAAGAAAGACTGCACTCCGCGCCCCAGGCCCAGGCCGGTGCAATACAGCTCCTCGACGTAGGTGTTGAACCAGTGCGGGCCGCACTGCGGGCCAAGGTCGCGGGCCTGATAGCACGGACCGACCCGTACCTTCAATGTCGCGTCGAATTTCGCGCGGTCTTTCACTACGACAAAGCCGTTCTTCACGAATAGGATGTCGCGCGTGTAGGTGACCGGCAATTCCTGATACGAGGTTGTCGTTATTCGGGCAAAGGTACTGGCGGCGTCATC
>JAKIYB010000617.1 GCA_022708765.1 Armatimonadota bacterium
TCAGGCACGGCTCTCCACAGAAGATATTGTTTCGGTGGCTGCTCCGGCGATACGGCGCGAAGGGGATGCCTGGATCGTGCGCCTGCCCGTGGTGCTGCCGCTGGATCCCCAACAGGCGCTCAGGGTAGATGCCGAATTGGAAGCCGGACGCGCGCTGGAAGAGATGATGGCAAATCGCCTTGACAGCGCGTTGGAGCGCGTCAACCGTATCCTCGCCTCGGAGCCGGCGCATGCCCAGGCGCGAGTGGTGCGTGCCTTGGTCTACCTCTTCCGCGGAAACAACACCCTTGCCTTGCAGGATATCAACGCCGGGATGGCCGGCGAACCGGCGCTGCGGGTGCTGCGTGGGCGCATCCGCTTGCACGCGGGTGATGAACCGGGCGCCCTGCAGGATGCGCGCGCGGCCATACAGTCATATCCTGATCGCCCCGATGTGCTGATGCAATATGCCTGGGTGCTCATTAACGCCGGCCAATGGAATGAAGCCGAGACAGCGCTGGCGAGGCTGGCGAAGCTGGCGCCTATGGACGCGGAAGCTGATGTCCTTCGCAAGCAGATGCGCGTGCTGCGACGCATGCCGGTCGCGCAGGCACAGGCCTATCAGCGCGCGCAGTTGAGCCTGCCGCTCACGCTGGCGCTGGACTTCGCCGCCGTCAAGCAACAGATGACGGCCGGCGATATCGAAGGCGCGCTGACACGCATGCGGAGCATTCTCGCCTACGTGGAGACACAGCGAAACGCCGGGGTGGATCCGCTGTATGTCGAAGAGCGCTGCTGGCTGTTGATTGCGACGCTGCGTCTGTCACGGTATGCGCCTGACGACGTGCCCGTGGGGATCAGCTTCCTGGAGAAATTGGCGAAACGCCATCCGGACTGGCCATCGGTCCTGTGTCTGCGCATCACGCTTGATCGCTCGCTGACGTTAGCGCGGGCGGTGGCGCTGTATAAGCAAGCGGTCGCGCTACCGGGAACGAAGGATATCTTCCTGTTGGAAACGCGCGTGCTTCAGGACATGGATTTGCGCGGGCAGGTTGGGCTGCTGCTGATTCAGTCAGCGGGTGAGCGGATGGACAGCAAGCCGAATGAAAAAGATGTGATGTTGATGCGCGAACTGGCGGAAAGCGTCACCTCCTTCATGCCGGAAGGTCCGGCGCGCCACCTGCTGGCATTGGTGAAGGAAGCAATCAGGGTCACCGAGTTGGAAATCGCCGGAAATACAGCGCCGGAGGAGATTGACGGGCTGCAACGCGCCATGGCGGATCAACTGGTGCGCATACAACCACCCGGTGCGAAATCCGATGGGCTGAACCTGCTGGTGATGCAGACGATGTTCCTGCCGCTTTTTCACAGCCATGTCGAGAACGCCGCGGAGACGAAGGACCTGGCGCTGACGGACCGGTTCTTTACCAGCGTCGCGCGCGCGCTGAACAGCGACTGGAATGACACGGCTACGCTGGAGAAAGCGGCGGAGCACCTGATGGCGGTGCATCTCCTCTACGGGAAGATTATCGCGCTTCGCGTAGTAGAAACACCGGCCTATCGTCAACTGCTGGAACAACGGCGGAAAGAAGAAGTAGGCATCGCGGAAGCGGTAGAGATGCTGAACATAGCGCGCGATCAGGCGATCGTTCAGGCGCCGGACCTACCGGAATATATG
Organism: Armatimonadota bacterium; assembly: GCA_022708765.1. Lineage (GTDB taxonomy): Bacteria > Armatimonadota > Hebobacteria > CAIYQO01 > CAIYQO01 > JAKIYB01. The sequence goes on from JAKIYB010000617.1 coordinate 1,658, forward strand.
AGACGTTATCTGCGCATCGCCTTCACGCTGAACTATTCCGCGCTGTTGCCGGATGATGACACTGCGGCAGTGGCGACCGCGCTGGCCCCGCGCGAGACGCGCGAGATCAATGCTCTGTGCGAAAGCGCTGCGTCATTGGTCGAACTAAAAGCAGCACGCCTGATCATCGAACAGGCGGGACTGCTGCTGTCGAGTTGGAATCCTGAATCGCACGTAATTAAACAACTCCTGGTAGATACGCATCGGCGTGGGCGAAAGCTTGATGCGCAATTCCTCGCGAAGATCGCCAGACCGTAAACGAGGCGTCAGACGGTTACCGTTGCCTGCCGGGCAATCCACCCCTCAATGAGTGGGTTCACCACTTCCGGATACTCCTCCTGGGGAAAGTGGCCGCAATCTGGCACGAAATGTGGGCCGTCGGCGCCGAGTTTTCGCGTCAGAAGATCGCCGTAGCCTGCGGGGATGACGGGATCGTCCTGTCCCCAGATGACCAGCGACGGGCAGGTAACGCCGCGGGTGAGGGTGCGGATGTCGCGCATGTGGTCGGAGCGGCCCACATAGCCCAGAGTATGCGCGGTGCCGCGCACGCGCAGCGGGTCGTGGTAAAGATCAATGAGTTCGGGGGTGAGAATCGCCTGGCGACCCAGCACCATTGTCATCAGGTTATGCAGGTGGCGGCGCTCGCCGCGCAGGCGCAGCATAGTGGCGTCGAAGATGGGTGTGCTGCAGATGCCGCGCGCCAGCAGATAACCGTGTGGCGCCTGCCCCCAATCCACATCGCAGAGCACGAGGCCGCGCACGCGCTCCGGCGCCTGTCGCGCGCACATCAGCGCCACGCGGCCGCCAA
>JAKIYB010000618.1 GCA_022708765.1 Armatimonadota bacterium
AGCAGAGGCAGTTGATGATCCGCTGGAAGTGCATGTGCTCATCGCCGACAGCGGCGAAGGACCGGTGTTGCTGGCGGTGTTCGATCTGCTGGCGCTGGGAGCGGATGTGACCGAGGCTCTGCACCAGGCGCTGGATAACGCGACAGCCGTGCAGCGTGAACGGCGCATCCTGGCCTGTACGCATACCCATAGCGCCCCGGCCGCCATCACGCTGCTCGGTTGCGGATTAATGAACCCGGCATACCTGCAGATGGTCATCGAACGGACGACATCCGCCGTTCGGGAAGCAGCGGCCACCATGCGTCCGGCGACGATGCGAGTCGCCATCGCGCCGGTCACGGGCGTGAGCTATTATCGCCGAACCCTCCAGGCGGAAGGCGGCGTCAATATGGCGGTCAACGCAGAAGGGATACGCGGGCCAACCTGGGATACCATGCGGCTGGTGCGTGTTGACGATGATGCGGGCCAACCCATTGTTACCATCCTGCACTGGGCGTGTCATCCGGTGACGCGCGGTGCGCTGGCCGTCACCGCTGACTTGCCCGGCGCTATCCGACGCCAGTTCACCGCCACGCACGGCCTGCCGGCCTGCTTCTTCCAGGGGGCGGCTGGCGATATCAATCCCACGGCTTTCGGGCAATCACGCGAACAACTGCAGGCGCTGGCAGATGACATTGTGGGACAACTCGGTGACATTGCCTGGAGCGCACCGATAGCTGACCCGCGGTGCGCGGTGGTGACGCGAACGGTGAATATCGGCTACGAGCGGTCATTGCCGGTACCGGAGCTTGATGCCTGGGCGACTGGCATGCGCGCCATCGCTGAAACCGGCGAAGGACCGGCGGACGCCGCGGCGCTGCTGCATGCCTTCTTCGGCACGAGGGCAGGGGAGGCTTTTGAACCGCGCCATCAGCACATCGCTCGGGCAATGGCAGACTGGGCGGAGATCAGCAGCAAACGGCTGCAAACTGAGCCTGTGCCCACCTGCGCCGCACGGTTGAGCGCGTGGCGCCTTGGACCAATCGCGTGGTGCGTCATTCCAGCTGAGACCTTCGTGGAGACAGCTTTCGCGTTGCGCGAGGCTTTGCCGAACGAAATGGTCGAGGTGATCGCTTACGCCGCGCCCCTCATCGGCTACCTGCCCACTGACACGGCCATTGATCAGGGTGGGTACGAAGCTGCTGACGCGTATCGTTACTACGCCCACCCGGCGGTCTTCGCGAAAGGCTCCGAGCCGGCGATACGCGCGGCACTGTTGGAGATGCTCTCAACAATGTGACCGCGGAGTTGCACTCTGCATCATCACGTTACTCAGCAGCCGACCCCTGTCGCTCTTCTTCACTGAATACCTCCGCGGTGAAGGCGAAGAGACGAGCGCCGCGCTGCCAGGCGTCGAGGGGAAGGCCGGCTTTGCGGCAGGTGTGGCTCAAGAAGGCTTCGCGATCCCACCCCCACTCGACAGGCACCTGCGGCAGCAGCAGCCCGCGGGCATGGCCTTGCTCGATGACGAGCCCGTGCGTGCCGACTACCACCTCTTCGGGTGTGGTGGCAACAAGGGGTGAGAGTACGGATATTTCGAGGCGCAGCGAATCGAGTTCATGCGCCTCTACCGGGGGGAAGCGCGGGTCGTGCAATGCGGCGGACACCGCTGCCTTGGAAATGGCTTCGTGCAACGGAAAGTGCGCTTCCGGGAAACCGATACAACCGCGAAGCTGTCCGAGTTGCTTGAGCGTGACGAAGACGCCCATCGGCTGCGTGAAGACGTCGTCGTCCGGCGGCGTTGCCGTTATCCGGCGATGTAGCACTGCCTCGTGAATCACCTGGCGCGCCAGCGCGAGCAGCGCGTGTTGTTGGTTCTGCGTGAATATTGTCATCACGGGTTTCCTCGGATCTACCGTAACAGAATCAGACCCGTGTTGACAATGGGATTACGGTGAGCGGAAATACTGGGTGCCGTGCCGGTCTTCCAGCCCCAGCCAAAAAGCGTGGAGCGCGTCAGACGCGCGGTCGGACAGTGCGATGGAGGATGTCGGCTTGAGCATCATTAAGGTGTCGCGCATCGCGGGGATGGCGCCTTCACGATAGCCGATGATGTAGAGCGGCATGTCGTCATGTCTATCGTATCCCAGCAGGTGGGCACCTTCATGGCGGGAGAGCGCAATGCCGCAGTGCGGTGCGCGCACAACGGACAAGCCGGAACGGAACGAGGTAAGGCCCCACGCCCAACTGGGGCTGGAGAATTCCGCGTCAATGAGCACCATCTCGCCGTATTGCATCTGACGGTCTGACAGGCGCCGGGCTTCGAAGCGGTCCATATTGAATCGCTTTTCAGCGCCGGTACCGGGCGTGAGTGACGCGTGCCAACTTGTGATGGCCTTGGGCGGTGCTTCCACCACGCGTACCGTGAAATCAAGGTTGAGTTCGTTGACCAGGTCCTGCAGGCCGTCGGCGGTAATCTGTACGTCGCGTGGGTCGGTGCCCGGCGTTCCGTAGACGACGATC
>JAKIYB010000619.1 GCA_022708765.1 Armatimonadota bacterium
AAACCGTCATCCCGGTCAGTTGTGTGGAACAGGGGCGCTGGCATTACGCCTCGCGCGAATTCCAGGACTCCGGCAACGTGATGGCGGCGAATCTGCGGGCGCGTAAAGGCCGGGCGGTCTCGGAGAGTCTTGCCAGCAACGGTCGGCGTGCCTCCAACCAGGGAGATGTCTGGGCTGGGGTGGAGGAGATGGCCTGTAGTTTCCAGGTGACCTCCGATACCGGCGCCATGCGCGATGTGTATGCGCATGTTGAACACGACCTGACGGCACTGCTCCGCGCGTTTACGCCGGTGCCCGGACAGCGGGGAATCGCGGTTTTCATCGGTGGACGCGTCGCCGGCGTCGAGTATCTCTCGCAACCTCGTGCTTTCGCCAAGGTGTTCGAGAAGCTGCTGCGCAGTTACGCTCTCGATGCGCTGCGTCTGCGAAAGCCTGGCAGTGGCACGGCAGACCCCGAGCAGGCGCGGCAGTTCCTTGCGACCATCGCCACCAGTGCGATCAAGTCATATGACGCCCTCGGGTATGGCCGCGAACACCGCATTGCCGGTGCGGAAGCCCACGGCGCAGCACTCACGGTCGATGATGCACTGGTTCATCTGTCGCTCATTGGCACTGCGCCCATTGATGGCGGCGATGAAACGACCGTTCCTTTTCCGCGGTCGTATTGGGTGCGGCCAGGCCAACTGCTGGCGGGTTGTTATCCGGGAGCGCCAGGTCCTCGGGAGGCTTCACGGAAACTGCGCGGCATGCTCGATGCCGGCATTCGGGCGGTAGTCAATTTGATGGAGCCGGAAGAAACCGATCACCAGGGACGACCCTTTATACCGTATGAGGATCATCTCTATCGCCTGGCGTCTGAACGCGATATCGCTGTGACATGCCTGCGCCTGCCGATTCCTGACCAGTGCGTGCCGACGCGGGATACGATGCGCCAGATTCTCGATGCCATCGATGCCTTCCTGGAGAATGGCACGCCGACATTTATCCACTGTTGGGGTGGAAAAGGTCGTACCGGCACCGTGGTCGGTTGTTGGCTGGCGCGGCATGGTCTGGCTAACGGTGATGACGCGCTGCGTATGGTACAGCATCTGCGGCGCAACGACCCGACCGCCCATCAGCCTTCCCCGGAGAACGGCATTCAATGTAATATGGTGCGCAGTTGGCAACCGGGCGAGTAAGAGGTGAATTGGATAGGAGTTGAGAGTATGGGATACTACTTGGATCGAGAGCGCCTGACCCAGGCGATGCTAAAACACCAGCTCGGCTTCTTCAGCGAGCCGGCATGTGCGGATTGGTGAAGGGCTATGGCGGGATGAGCCGCCGACAGCGTTTCCTGCAACTCGACCTGCCGGCGTTGCGCCCACTGCCCCCCGACCCGTTCCGCATCACCGCCGTGCAGACCGATCTGCGCGTCGCGCGCACCCAGGGGTTGGATCAGCAGCCCCTCGCGGGCACGCCCGCACAACCGGCGTTGCCGCTCACGCACGAGCAGGTGCGGGGCGCCGACTACTACCGCTAAGAAAGGAACGATGATGCACCTGGAAACCACCCTCACCCAATTGCGCGACATGCGCCTCTCGGTCATGGCGGACGCCTTGCAGCGCCGCCTGGAACACGGCGACCAGCAGGGCCTCTCCGGCGAGGAGTTCGCCGCCCTTCTCATCGAGGATGAATACTGTGCCCGCCAGCAGCGTAAACTGACCCGGCTCATTGCGCAGGCGAACTTCAAACCGGAAGGCGCCTGCCTGGAGAACGTGCGCTATGCCGCTACGCGCGGGGTGGAAAAACGCGACCTGATGGTCTTCACCACCCCGGCGTGGATACAGGGCGCGCACAACCTCATCCTCACCGGCGCCACCGGCACCGGCAAAACGTACCTGGCCGAAGCCATCGGCCTGCAAGCCTGCCAACTGGGCTACACGGTGCGCAAGGTTCGCTACAAGACGCTGTTCGAGGAACTCAACGCCGCGCGTGGCACCGGGCTGTTCCTCAAGGTGCTCAAGCGGCTGCAGCTCACCCGCGTACTCATCCTGGATGACTTCCTGATGACGCCGGCCACCACCGACGACCTGGCCAACCTGCTGGAAATCATCGAGGATCGGAGTCAACTGGGGCCGCTCGTCATCACCACCCAGTATCCGGTCGGTGACTGGCACCCGCTCATGCCCGACCCGACGATTGCCGACGCCATCTGCGATCGTCTGGTTCATAATGCTCATACAATAAATCTCAAAGGAGGATCAATGAGAAAGGCTCATGCAAAAAATTCTGGACGAAACCTGCCACATAAAGATTAGCTTGTCAGTGGATTGGTAATGTCATTCAAGTGGCTAAGTTTCGGCCGGAATGGGTGGCAGGTTTCACCGGAATACGCACCAGTCTTCTTCCTCTTGTTTACCGGCTCATCCTATGCCCTCGGCATTGGCGGATATGCTTCCGTAACGTATCATAACCACTATCCGGGAAATGTACTGCTGGGCGGCGGTTTTGTGCTG
>JAKIYB010000061.1 GCA_022708765.1 Armatimonadota bacterium
GTCTTCCCACAGCTTCGCGCTCAACGTGCCGGACTTATCGCCCAGCGTCACGCGCAGAAAGCTGCCGGATTTATTTTTAAATGGCGTCAGGCGGAACTGCCGCGCGACGGCCAGCGTGGAGACGGTCATCCCTTCGCTCAACTCTGCCAGCATCGTCTTCGCCATGGGAACCCCCGGTGTCAGATGTAGGATGGTGGATGCCGGGCGGCGCAAGCGTCTGCCCGACAGGCCGACGCTATTGTAGCAGAGACGGCGGCTGTGTGGGAATGGCGAATGGAGGATGGAGGGCGAGACTCCCAATGCCATTCAAATACGGATTTGCGACCGTCACGCGCGACCTCCCCGATTTCTTCGGGGCAGGCTCCCCCATGCCCCTCCCCTACGTGGGAAGGGGAGATTAATAGGGTAAAATGGCGATGTGGCGAGGCTGATCCACCACACGGAGCATGCTTATTTGAATGACATTGGGCGAGACTCCGTCGAGCCGTGAATACGTACAAACGTTTATCGGGGAGTATAAACGACCTTTGCGCACGGCCCTCGCCTTCCAGAACGACTACACCGCCAACTCCACTTCCCATTCGCGCAGGCGTGGGTCGTGGACCGCGGCGGCGATGTCGTCGGGAGAGGTGAAGTGCATGCGCTCACCGATGAGTTCGAAAGCGGTGATGCGCTCATCCTGTTGGAGCATGTAGTCCATTGTGTAGGTGACGTAGAACTCGCCGTGCTCCGGGCGCGGGGTGTGGTCTATGTAGTCCCAGATAGCGGAGGTGTAGACCATCAGTCCGGCGATATTCCAATGGGTGCCGGCGGTGCCGGGGGGCAGCTTTTCCGCCAGCCGCAGCACACGGTCGCCGTCGCGGTAGACGGCGCCACCGGCGCAGGGGTCTTCCACCCAGTTTACCCCCAGCACCACGGCGGGTTCCGCGGGGTCGGTGGTGAAGCGCTCGATAATGGCGGGATAATTGGCGGGGTCCACCAGCAGATCGCCCCACTGCATGAGGAACGGCTCGCGGCCGAAGAGGTCGCGTGTGAGGCGCATGGCGTCGGCGGTGCCGCCCAGCGTCCGCTGGGCGCGATAATGCAGGCGCATGCCCACGCGGTCGCCATCGCCGAAGTAGCGCTCGATCGCCTCGCCGCAATAGCCGTGCACGATCACCGCGTCGTCAATGCCGGCGACGCGCAGCCCGCGCAGGATGCGCTCCAGGATGGGCATGCCGCCCACCGGCACCATGGGCTTGGGGCATTCCGCGGTCAGTGGCATCAGGCGGACGCCGCGTCCAGCGGCCAGTATTAACGCGCGATGCGGGATCGTATGCACTCCGACTCCTTCTCCGGGGATTGCCGCGCGTCTGCCCGGCCCCCGCTAACCTCCGAAGCTCTCCCAGAAGTCTCGTAGAGCTTCTTCATGAGATTAGAAACGGGAGGCCGGAGTTTGTTCCACGTGAGGAGGAGACATTTTCACTACGGGGAGATGGAGCCGTAAATGATTGCGGCAATGATGCCGCCGATGCCGACCAGCGTCTCGAGGCCGCCGAGGATGATGCCGGTCAACGCGTGGCCTTTGCCCACGCCGGTGTGCTCGACGTTGCGCAGGCCGAGAATGCCCAGGATCAGCGCGGTCGGCCCGAGGATGACGCAGCAGAGCAGGCCGAAGATGGAACAGTAATAGGCCCACAATGCCAGCGGATTCGCCGTTGGGATGAGTTGATTCAGGCCTGAGGGGGGCACGTGGGTTGCCGGCGCCATGCCGGGTGTTCCCGGCATGGGCGGCGGCGTGACGGCCAGCGCGGGGAAGTCGCGCGCGGGGCGCTCCTCACCGCTGGCGGCGTCTACAATCACCCCATCCGCCGGAACCCGCCCCTGCTGATGCCACTGCACCAGCTCGTGAAAAGGCACGGGCCCATATTGCTGCCCGTCCCTCGCGCGCAGATACACCTGTTCAAATGCCATGGAAACCTCCGTGTGTTGTCGTTATCGGTGAACCGGTATTCATTGATCAGTCTGGTAGGCATCGCGTAGGGAATGTTCCTCCGTCAACGCGCTTCCCGTTGCTTCACCGGCCAAACAGCGCCGCATCTTCCAAATTTTCGCCGTTCGCCCGAATGGTCTCGCCGTACCAGTACGCGGAATCCTTGGGGATGCGCGTGCCGGTCGGGTAGTCCACGTAAATCAGGCCAAAACGCTCCTTGTAGCCTTCCGCCCACTCGAAGTTATCGAGGAGTGACCACTGGAAGTAACCGGCCAGCGGCACGCCGTCTTCGGCGGCGCGGCGGTATTCGCGCAGGTAGCGCGCCAGGAAGTCAATGCGCTGGGCATCGTGCACTCGGTCGTCGCGCATCGGCCAGTCGGCGTTGGACATGCCGTTTTCGGTGACGTAAATCGGCAGGCCGTAGCGCTCGTGGTAAAATTTCGGCGCCCAGTAGAGCGCTTCCGGCGTCACATACCAGTTGAAGCGGGTGATGGGGTAGCCGGTAGCCATCGGCACTTCCACCGGTTTGCCGTCCTCGCCCATGCGCACCCGCGAGGCGCTGTAGAGGTTAAAGCCGAAGAAGTCGAGTGGCTGGTGAATCGTCGCCAGGTCGTTCTCGAAGCCAGCCGGCATATCTTTGCCATACATCGCCAGCCCGTCTTCGGGATAGCAGCCCAGGTAGACGGGATCCATCCACCAACTGCTCGCCCAGAAGTCGCCATACTGCGGCATGCCGAAGGTGGCCTGCTTCGCGGCAGCGATGTCCGCCGGACTGTCGGTGGCCGGGGTGCGCATTACTCCCATCGGCGCGTAGCCGATCTGTGCCGGCTGCTTCGTCGCCGCGCGGATGGCCTGCACGGCGGCGCCGTGGGCTATAAGTGCGTGGTGCGCCACCCGCAGGTACTCGGTTGGGAAGGCCAGCTTCACCCCCGGCGCGTGAACGGCGGCGCTGTGCCCCAGCGTCACGAAGCACTGCGGCTCGTTCAGCGTCATCCAATGGCGCACGCGGTCGGAAAGGCGCTCGGTGACTACCCGCGCATACTCGGCGAACCACGCCGCGCTGTCGCGATTGAGCCAGCCGCCCTTGCAGTAGAGCTCAAAGGGGAAATCCCAGTGGAAAAGGGTGATGTAGGGCGTCACGCCGGCGGCAAGCAGGCTGTCCACGAGTTTGTCATAAAATGCCAGTCCCGCCTCATTTATTCTGCCTACGCCTTCCGGCAGCACCCGCGGCCAACTGATGGAGAAGCGATAGCCGTTCAGCCCAATCTGGCGCATCAGCGCCACGTCTTCCGCGTAGCGGTGGTAATGATCGCAGGCCACTTCGCCGCTCTGCCCGCCATGCACCGCGCCTTCGCGCCGGCAGAAGACGTCCCACACGGATAGCCCGCGTCCGTCCTCATGCACCGCTCCCTCAATCTGATATGCCGCAGTCGCCGCTCCCCAGACGAAATCTTTCGCAAACCCCATGGTAACCCCTCGTGAATAACGGTACCGGTTATATACGGCATGCGAGGCAAGGCTTCCTGCTTAACCGGTGATGAGAAGGGAAAGCCGCCTTGCCGGAAGAATATCAGCGAAAATACTGGAGAAGGATACACCCGCATTATGCCCGACATATCGCCAATTCGCCTGCTGGTCAGTGATGTTGACGGGGTGCTGACGAATGGCGCCATCACCTACGGCAGCGGTGACCTGGAGAGCAAGACGTTCAATATCAAGGACGGTCTGGGGCTTCGGCTGGCGACGTGGGCGGGCCTGCCGGTGGCATGGCTGAGCGGGCGCCGGTCGGACGCGGTGACACGCCGGGCGGCGGAACTGGGCGTACGACTTTACGAGGGCATTGCGGATAAGGACGCGGGCCTGCGCCAGGTGGCGGATGATCATGGGGTGACGCTGGCGGAAATCGCCTATGTCGGCGACGATTTGAACGACCTGCCCGCCTTGCTGCTGGCCGGCCTGCCCATCGCCGTGGCGGACGCCGTGCCGGAAGTGCAAGCCGTCGCCGCCCACATCACCGCCGCCCCCGGCGGCGCTGGCGCCCTGCGCGAAGTGGTGGAGATGATCCTGCGCGGCCAGAACCGCTGGGACGACGCGGTGGCGGTGTACCTGGGGCATTTGCGCGGGGCGACGGCGGGGCAGTGAACTTTTTACTGCACAGTCAGGTAATATCACGAGAATCATACAGGTTCAGGAGACCTGGGATAATAACGGGTTCTCCCGGCTGGTAGTCTTCAGGGAGTAAGCCTTCTTTACGTGCTGCTGCTAACCAGGCTTCTTGAGCGACACGGAGTTGGCGCAGTGCTTCCTCCGGCGTATTACCAAATGCAGAGCACATCGGCAAAGTGGGGATGTTTGCGATATACCCGCCATCCTCTTCGCTATAAAAGATATCAATAGCATAGTCTCGCATGCTTCACCGACCTAAAGGCTCTATCATGATCTCTATACACCTGCGGTATGCTGCGATAAAAGCCTTAACCTGATATGCTTTCACTTCTCCAGCGACATTCTGTAATGGGACCAGCACAGGACAAGAGTGGTGGTAGAAGATAAAATGGCTGTCCGACGAGTGAATCAAGCGAAACCCCATTTCAGGTGATGTAAGCAATGAGGTCATTTCATCGAACGCCATTGCAGTCGGCTCGCTATCTAGCCACTTCTGAATTCTATTTAACCTAACTCTATCTATCTTCATCATACTCAATAGTATACACCAAAACAAAAGGGGGGCGCGTCCCCGCGCCCCCCTGCTGCGACCGTTCCGTCGTCTATTTCTTCTCGTCCTTCGTCTCCACTTTCTCCTTTAGATAGACCTGCAGCTTCTTCTTCAACTCCTCCTTCGTCGCGCCGCCGACCATAGTTTCGCGCACCACGCCCTTGCGGTCGATGAGGAACTTGGTGGGGATATACTCCACTTCACCCAGCGCGTCCAGGGCTTTGCTCTCGGCGAGGAGGATCGGGTAGTTGATCTTGTTCGCCTTGATGAAGCCCGGCAACGCGGACTTGTCGCGGTCCACCGAGATGCCCAGGATCACCACGTCCAGCTTGTCCTTGGTGACTTCTTTCTGCAGGTTGATGATCTCCGGGATTTCGCGCCGGCACGGAGGGCACCAGGTGGCCCATACGTCCACCAGCACCACCTTGCCGCGGTAGTCCGCCAGCTTCATCGTCTTGCCGTCAACCGTCTTCAATGTGAAGTCCGCCGGCTTCTTCTCCGGTTCATCCGCGAAGAGCTTTGGCAGGATGCTGACGCCGCCCGCCACCAGCGCGGCCGCGACCAGCGCGACTACGATACGCAATTTCATCGCTCCCCCTTTACTTTCTGAACAGGTTGGTTACCCACTCCTCTAAGTTATACGCGAAATCCGCCCATCCGGTGCGGGTTGCCAGACTATTTATTAAGTCAACTTTACCGAAAACGAGCAGGGCGGCCATCGCCAGCAGCAGGATACCGGAGGCGATTTCGATCTTCCGCATGTGCCGGGTCACCTTGCGCATGGAGCCCAGGAAGGCGGTGACGAAGAGCGCGGCCAGCAGGAAGGGCACCGCCATCCCCAGCACGTAGGCCAGCGCCAGCCCGATCTTCGCCGTGCCGATAGAAAGCGAGAGGATGCCGAAAAGGATCGGCCCGGTACACGGCACCCAGCCCAGCGCGAAGGCGGCGCCGATGAGCAGCGCGCCCAGCAGTCCCAGCTTGTTCTCGCCGACATGCAGGCGGCGCTCTTTGAACAGCGCGGTGATGCGGAAGACGCCAAACATCTGCAGCGCGAAGACCACCATCACCGCCGCGGCGATCCACTGCACCACGGTGATCCACAGCGGGCTACCACCAAAACCCGCCGCCGTGATGAGGCTGCCAAACACGAGCACGGTGACCAGCCCGAAACCGGTGAGGAAGGCCAATGCACCGCTGAAGAGCTTCCAGCGGGCAGGCTTTTTCGGAGATGTCTCACCATCGGAGGTTGCGTCTGTCTGTGTCATCTCCTCAAACGACAGTCCGGAGATGAGCGACAGATACACCGGGATAACCGGCAGCACGCAAGGCGAGAAGAAACTCACCAGTCCGCCCAGAAAGGCAATCACCACCGAGACCAGATTCCCACCCAACTCCATAACGCTCCCCTGACGGGATATCCCCCGTGCGCCGGCAGTCGCCGACGGCTATCTTCTTCCCGCCGCCGCCGGCGGCGAAACCGCGTGATTGCATTATATAACTAATTGCTTATAATGTAAATACCCCGCCGCCGGCCAATTCAACCTTCCGAAGCTAAGGCTCACAATAATTGTGCGTATCAGCCTTCGTCAGGGAGAAGGGCTTGAGCCGGCAAGCGCGAATAAGGGGGATGCGGAGGTTGAAGAGATGCCTGGATTCCTCACCGAACCGGTGCAAAGTTACCTTGACGCGCTGGCGTCCGGCGATTCCACGCCGGGGGGCGGCAGCGCGGCGGCGTTGAGCGGGGCGCTGGGGGCGGCGCTGCTGTGCATGTCGGCCCGTTTTACCGTGGGACGCGAGAAATATGCCGCCTTCGAGCCCGCGGCGCAAGCCGTCTTGGACGAAGCCGACAGTCTGCGGCCGAAGCTGGAGGCGCTGGTGGAAGAAGACGCCGCCGCTTACGGCAATTACCGCGCTGCCTCGTCAATGCCCAAAGGCACCGACGACGAGAAAGCGAAGCGCCGCGCCGCGCTGCAGGAAGCCACCAAGGTCTCCGCGCAGGTGCCGATGGCGATCTGCCGTTATACCTACCGCCTGCTGGAACTGGCGCCCGCGCTGGCAGAGAATTGCAATCCCTACCTGGTGAGCGACGTGGTGGTGGCGACGCACATGGCGCTGTGCGCCTTTCGCAGCGCGCTCATCAACATACGCATGAACCTGGGGGCACTGGAAGATCAGGCCTTCGTCACGGCGATGCAGAATGAGCTGGCGCCGATGATCGCCGGCGCCAGCGCCCTCGCGCAGGACGCCCTGCAAAAAGCTTACGCGGCGATGAACCTGCCGCTGGAAGGAGATATCCCCGCATGAGTGCTATCGAGCTGCGCGGCGCGCCCGTCGCGAAAGAGATTACCGAGAAACTGACCGCCGAGATGGCCGCCCTGCAGGCGCGCGGCGTCACCCCGTGCCTGGTGTCACTGCAGGTGGGCGAGAACGATGCCTCGCGCATCTATCGCAATCAGCAGGAGAAGAAGGCCATCGCCATCGGCATGACCTATCGCCGGGTGGACCTGCCCGCGGAAGCGAGCGAAGCGGACGTCGCCGACAGCATCCGCGCGCTGAACTGCGATCCCGCCGTGCACGGCATCATCCTGATGACCCCGCTGCCAAAGGGGATGAACCTCGACGCCATGCAGGCGCTCATTGATCCGCTGAAGGACGTGGACGGCGTGACGGAGACGAACCTGGGCGCGGTGATGACCGGCCGCCCGGGACTCTACCCCTCCACCGCGCTTTCCGCCTTCGAGCTCATTCTCTCCACCGGCGTGGACGTGAAGGGCAAGGAGACGGTCGTCATCGGGCGCAGCGCCATCGTCAGCAAGCCGGTGGCGATGATGCTGGTGAACCGCCGCGCCACCATCACCATGTGTCACACCGGCACCCAGGCCGCCGGCCTGTTGGACTATCACGTGGGCCGCGCGGAAATCCTGGTGGTGGCCACCGGCCAGCCCAACCTGGTGCCCGGCACCTGGGTGAAGGAGGGGGCCATCGTCATTGACGTGGGCATCAACGAACTGCCGGACGGCAGTCTCGTCGGCGACGTGGAATACGCGGCCGCCGCCGAACGCGCCGCCTACATCACTCCGGTACCCGGCGGCGTCGGCCCGCTCACCGTCACCATGCTGCTGCGCAACACCATTGAAGCGGCGAAGATGCAGACCGGGTAATCGGGGACGCCCTCCCGTTCGGGAGACAATGGCGTAAACAAACAACCGGGGCAGGCCGCATGGCCTGCCCCGAAGCGCATTCAGCGGTTTGCCAGCGGCGGGGGCGGGGGTGGCACCACCTGCAGTTCGGCGGCGGGATTGTCGAAATCTTTCACCCATTTCACCGTCATCTGCTGCCGCTGCTGGGCGATCCACTTCGGCAGCGCCTGCTGCAATTTCGTTCCGCGCGCCAGCAGCGCGGCGACATCCTTCACTTCCTCGAACTGCGGCGTTTTGCTCTGCTTGAAATCGGCGACATAGGCAATCCAGTATTCGCTGATCTTCACGATTTCCTTTTCCGGTTTGCCGTCGGGACGGATGATGGGACGTCCGTCCGGTCCCACCTTGTCCCGCATGAATTCCGTTTCGACGAGAATCGGCTCGGTGTACTGGCCCGGTTTTAAGCCCTTCCCGTCGTTCGCGTCGAAGATCTGGTCGGCCAGTTTCGAGTTGTTCACGCGGTCGCGGGTCTGGTAGCCGACATCGCCTTTCACCTCGCGGATTTTCTCATTCGTCGAAAGCATGGCGGAGAGTTTGCTCGGATCTTCGCCGTCGCGCAGGCGCTGCATGGCGCGGCGCGCGTCGGTCAGGTTGTTGGTGACGATGCAGATGAGCTTTGCCATCGGTTTGTTGAAGAAGAGGCGCGGATAGGAGATGTAGAAATCTTCCGCCTCCTTCGTCGTGATGGTGATGTTCAGCGCCTTCTCGGAGATGAGGATGGCGCGCAGCTTTTCGCGCAGCACGTTCTGCGGATACGCTTCCAGTTGCTGGCGGGCGAGTTCGTTGTCGGCGGCATAGCGCGTCAGGAGATCAATGCGCGCCTGCACTTCGGCGTCGGTGACGGTGAAGCCGGAGGTGCGCAGCGCCTCTTCCAGCACCGCCTGTTCCTGCAGTTCGGGGGCGACCTTCCAGCCCATGCGCGCGATGCAGTACTCGGCCAGTTTACCGCGGGTGATCTTCGTCTCGCCGGCCTGGCCGACGATCTGCTCGTAATTCATCTTCATGACGTCGCCCACGGCGGTGGTGAACGCGGCACCCACGAACAGGCCGACCAGCAGGCCAATGACGAGCGTCATCAGGGGAGAGAGGCGTTTCACGGGCATCTCCTTCAGCGACCGAGCGGTCGCAATGATTTCCGAACGTATGGTAGCGATTCTACTCTCACCGGTCAAGGCGCCGGGTCGAGACCGCCTCAAGCGTCATACCCACTCTGGCGGTCATTCATGCCCGACGCGCGGAATGCCCGCGCGGCCACGTGGTCTTTCATTATCTATATCGGAGCCGGGAAAACGCGTCTCCTTGTCCCTCGGAGCGGGCATTTCCTTTCGAAATCGAAAAAATCTTTGTGGAAACTATTGACAACCGCGGGGCGGATGCGTATAGTATCCCCGTTGACCGGAAGGCATTGCCCTCCGGTCTCTTGTTTGTCGCGCGTGCCGGGGTGCCGGAGTGGTCAATCGGAGCAGACTGTAAATCTGCCGGCGCAATGCCTACGGAGGTTCAAATCCTTCCCCCGGCACCATTCGCGACGAACTCGGTGGAGTGTTCGCAGCCGCATTTGCCGTTACCGTCGGCCTCCATAGCTCAGTCGGTAGAGCGCGTCCTTGGTAAGGACGAGGTCACCGGTTCAAGTCCGGTTGGAGGCTCCACATATTTCGCGGGGGAGGCGCGGCCTTCTCCGGGAGTCGCATTGAACGTTTCGTAAGGGAGCCAGCGATGGGTAAAGCGAAATTTGAGCGCACCAAGCCGCACGTGAACATCGGCACGATTGGGCACGTGGACCACGGCAAGACGACGTTGACCGCGGCCATCACCATGGTGTTGAGCCTGCGCGGTCAGGCCACGGTAAAGGCGTATGACCAGATTGACGCCGCGCCGGAAGAAAAGGCCCGTGGGATCACGATTAACACCGCCCACGTCGAGTACGAGACCGAGAACCGCCACTACGCGCACGTGGACTGCCCGGGGCACGCCGACTACATCAAGAACATGATCACCGGCGCCGCGCAGATGGACGGCGCGATCCTGGTGGTGTCCGCCGCCGACGGCCCGATGCCGCAGACGCGCGAGCACATCCTGCTCGCGCGCCAGGTGAACGTGCCGAGTATCGTGGTCTACATGAACAAGACCGACCAGGTGGACGACCCCGAGCTCATCGAACTCGTCGAACTCGAGCTGCGCGAACTGCTGTCGAAGTATGAGTTCCCCGGCGACGATATCCCCATCATCAAGGGATCCGCGCTGGTGGCGATGGAAGCCTTCCAGAATGGCGAGCGCGATCTCGGCGCCGCGCCGTTCGCCTCCATTCTCGAACTCATGGAAGCGGTGGACAGCTACATCCCGACGCCGCAGCGCGAAGTGGACAAGCCGTTCCTGATGTCCGTGGAAGACGTCTTCACCATCTCCGGCCGCGGCACCGTGCCGACCGGCCGCGTGGAGCGCGGCGTGCTGAACCGCGGCATGGAAGTCGAAATTGTCGGCCTCCGCCCGGATGCCCGCAAGACCGTGGTGACCGACATCGAGATGTTCCGCAAGTCGCTGGAACGCGCCGAAGCCGGTGACAATGTCGGCCTGCTCCTCCGCGGCGTGGACCGCAAGGACATTGAGCGCGGCCAGGTCATCGCCGTGCCCGGCAGCATCAAGCCGCACACGAAGTTCGAGTGCAGCGTGTTCGTCCTCTCCAAAGAAGAGGGCGGCCGCCATACCCCGTTCTTCGCCAATTACCGGCCCCAGTTCTACTTCCGCACCACGGACGTGACCGGCATGGTCCACCTCCCCGAGGGGACGGAAATGGTGATGCCTGGCGACAACGTGAACCTGACCGTCGAGCTGATCCAGCCGATCGCCATGGAAGAGGGCCTGCGCTTCGCTATCCGCGAAGGCGGCCACACCGTCGGCGCTGGCGTGGTGACGAAGATCATCGAGTAAAACGCGCGCGATACGCGATGAAACCGACAGGGAGGCCAGGCGTTCCTGCCTGCCCTCCCTGTCCGTGTGTTTACCCGGAGGTGTCCGGTGGCAAGATTATCCCGGATTAAGGATCGTGGCTTCTGGCTGGCCTGCACCGAGTGCAAAGGCCGGAACTACACGACCTATAAAAACAAGAAGAACACCCCTGACCGGCTGGTGCTGAAAAAATACTGCCCGCACTGCCGCAAGCATACCGACCACCGCGAAACGGGGCTTGAGGCGAAAGCCGGCAAGTAATGCGTGCCCGCCGGAACACCCGGCGCACGCGTACCGCCCCCGGGGTGAAGGTGTCAACGCATGACTGCGAAACGTGAAGAGGCAGGGAAAATGGTGATGACGACCGACTCGACCGCCGCGGCAAAACCAAATTTCGTTGTGCAGACCTGGCTGAATCTCGTCCGCTTCCTCAAGGAAGTGAAAGCCGAACTGAAAAAGACGAACTGGCCCACGCGCAACGAGCTCACCAAGTACGTGGTCGTGGTGATGACGACCATCATCGTCGTCGCAATTTTCCTCTTCCTGATGGATAAAGCCGCCCAGTTCCTCGCTGGGCATGCCTTCAATATCCAGCAGACTACGCGGTAGCGACCGTGAGGGAATAGGGTTCCACTATGGCGTGGTACGTCATCCATACATTCACGGGTCACGAGAACAAAGTGAAAGCGAGCATTGAACGGCGCGCCGTTGCCCAGGGCATCGCGTCGAAGGTGCATCGCGTCCTCGTCCTCACCGAAGAAGAAATGACCGGCACCCGCAGCGGCAAAAAACAGATTCGCCGCCATAAAGTGTATCCCGGCTATATCTTCCTCGAGATGGACCTGGATGACGAGACCCGTTTCCTCATCCGTAATACGCCGGGCGTCACCGGCTTCGTCGGACCGGACAAACAGCCGGTGCCGCTGAAGGCCGATGAGGTGCGCACCATCCTGGAACAGGTGGAAGGCCCCGAACACCCGGTGAAGCTGCTGTGGAATACCGGCGACGTCGTGCGCGTCACCAACGGCCCCTTCGCCGACTTCCAGGGCACCATCGAGGAAGTCAACGCCGCGAAGGAACAGGTTCGCGTGCTCATCTCCCTGTTTGGTCGCGACACCCCCGTGACCCTGGGATTCGGTGATATCGAAAAGATCACCTAGCACACGGTGGGGGAGGGCGGCGCCGCATGACGGCGCGCGGCCCGATGGAGGCATACGAAGATGGCGAAAAAAGTAACCGCCAAAGTGAAACTGCAACTGCCCGCCGGCAAGGCGACCACCGCCCCGCCGGTCGGTCCGGCACTGGCACCGCACGGCATTAACATGATGGAATTCATCAAAAGCTACAATGCCGCTACCGCCGCCCAGGCCGGCAGCACCGTTCCCGTGGAAGTGACGATCTACGAAGATCGCACCTTCACCTATATCCTGAAAACACCGCCCGCGTCCGAGCTGCTCATCAAAACCGCCGGCCTGCCCAAAGGCGCCTCCGCGCCGGGCCGCGACAAGCCGCTGACCGTGACCCGCGAACACATCCGCAAGGTCGCGGAGATCAAAATGCCGGACCTGAACGCGCACGACCTGGAGCATGCCATGCGCATCATCGAGGGCCAGGCGCGCAGCATGGGCTGCATCGTCGTTGACTGATTCGCGGGCATGCCCGCGCGTGGGAGAGGGGCATCCCCCTCGCATCACCACCGGAGGAACATCCAATGGCAAAACATGGTAAGCGCTATGACCAGGCCGTGAAAAAAGTGCCGGTCACCGCGGAAGAGGGCATCGCCCCCACCGCCGCGTTCGAGGCGATGAAGGCCGCCGCCAGCGCGAAGTTTGACGAAACCGTCGAAGTGGCTATCCGCCTCGGCGTGGACCCCCGCCAGAGCGATCAGATGGTGCGCGGCAGCGTCGTGCTGCCCCACGGCACCGGTAAGTCGCCGAAAGTCGCCGTCATCACCCGTGGCGACAATGCCACCGCCGCCCAGGAAGCCGGCGCAGACGAAGTGGGCGCGGAAGATCTGGTGGCGCGCATTGACGAAGGCTGGCGCGGCTTCGATATCCTCGTCGCCACCCGCGACATGATGGGCATCGTCGGCAAGCTGGGCCGCAAACTCGGCCCGCGCATGCCGAACCCGAAAGCCGGCACCGTCACCGACAACGTGGCGCAGACCGTCCGCGACCTGAAAGGCGGCAAGGCCGGCTTCCGCGTGGACAAAGCCGGCAATATCCACGTGCCTATCGGCAAGGTGTCCTACAGCGTCGAGCAGCTTGAGGAGAACCTGGGCACACTCCTCGGCGCGCTGCTGCGCGCCAAGCCCGCGTCGTCCAAGGGCGCGTATTTGAAGAAAATCACCATCTCCTCCACCATGGGCCCGTCCGTTCGCCTTGACGTGCCCGCCGCCCAGGCGCTGGCCGGCAAAGCCTAAGAAAGACTGGCGAGAGCACCAAACACCACGGGACGCCCGCAAGGGCGTCCCGTGGTGTTTTCGGCGCGGCGCGCGTTACTTCTTCAGGCAGGCGGGCAGGCCGCCGTTCTCGCGGTGGTAGCGAATACACTCGCAGCAGACTTTATGCCGCGGGCAGTTTTCGTAGGCGCAGGTGCAGACCTGGGCGTTTTTCTCTTTGTTC
>JAKIYB010000620.1 GCA_022708765.1 Armatimonadota bacterium
CTTGCCACGCGGTGTCTGGATGAAGATGGCATCGCCCTGGCCCGCATCCAACACAACGACGTGCAATTGCCCATCGGGCGCTGCGTAGAGGTAGGCGACGACGAGTACGAGCACGGCGATGATCGCGGCGATCTGCCACCGACTCACCTTCTTGAGCGCCAGCCAGTAGCGCCGGCGTTCTTCACCCGGATGGCTGAACCACCACGTTACGACCCCCACGACGACGTAGTAGCCCCACACCAGCGGCAGCGTGACGTTGCCTAGTTCCACCGACGCCAGTGGGAAGGTCGCTGTCCAGCGCACCATGGCAATGGTGTAAGCGAGGAACACCCAGGCGAGCCAGCTCAGGACCTGTCCAACCGGCCGCAGAATCAACCCGGCAATCAGCGCCACACCACCGGTGAACATTACCTGCTGTTGTGCAGGCAATATAAGCAGATTTGTAAGCAATGTCACCAACGAGAGACGGCGGAACACACCGATGATGACGCCGGTGGTCGTGATCTGCGCGGCGATGGTGACGATGAGGGCATCGCTCAACACGCCGACGATCTGGTGTGCGCGTTCCTGGTCGGTGAGGTGTTCGAAGAGGCGCTTGAACCAGCGCGTGACCGGCTCTGTGTAGAGGATCAACCCCAACGTCGCGGCCAGGCTGAGCTGAAATCCAACATCCCACAACACGTAAGGATTCAATATCCCCATGAAAAACACCGCCGCTGCCAGGGATGTCGGTCCGTGGGTGGAGCGGTCTTCCCGCCGCGCGAAGATCGTCACCGTCGCCATGACTGCAGCCCGCAGGACCGCCGCCGATGCCCCTACCAGAATGGTGTACAGCCACAGGCCCACCAGGGGTAGGAGCGTCTTCCCACGCCCTTTGAGCAGCCGGTTGCCCGTCTGGACGAAGACCCCGGCAATGATCGAGAGGTTGAAACCGGAGATGGCGACAATGTGACTGGTGCCGGTGGTGACGAAGGCCTCGTTCAGATCGTCGGGAATGCCGCTTTCGACGCCGAGGAGGATGCCGGCGAGCAGGGACGCCTCCGGCTCAGGCCACATCGCCAGCAAGGTTTTAAGCGCGTGCGCTTTGAAACGGTAGAGCCATGTCCACAAGAAGAACCCGTGACCCGAATCGATGACGGTGACGTCGGTCTGGCGCAGCAGCGAATGGATGCCCTGGCGGGCCAGATAGTCGCGGTAGGAGAAGCTCTCGAAGACCGGCGGCGCTTCCAACAGACCGGTCGCGCGAATGCGATCGCCGTATTCAATCGTCGCGTACGCCGGAGCTTTGACGAGGACGCGCCCGCGCAGCGGAACGGCGGTGCCATCGGCGAGGATCAGCGCCTCGACGTCGAGGTGCAGATTGGTCAGGATGGGGCGGTGATCCGGTTCGCGGCAGACGACGCCCTGCAGCACGACGCGCCCGGCTCCGTTGTAGAAGGCGACGTGGCCCGCATCGATGCGTGGCTGGGCCATCAGCAGGCGGCCCGCGCCGATGAGCAGGCCGATCAACGCAAAAGCAGCGAGCCGGGCGGAGCGGTAGTTCCCCCATCCGGTACGGAGAAAGAAAGCGAGGGGCAGCCCCAGCAGCAGCCACACCGGGGAAAAAAGCGAAGCCTGGGCCAGAAGTACGCCTCCGGCCCAGGCCAGCACGAAGATCACAAGTGGGGTCATCCCTGGGGATTATCGCCGTCTGTGGCGATCCAGGTGTCAGCCCGCGATGGCCTCGCTGAGAGAGCGGATGTCGTAGAAGGGGCCATCAGCGGGGGTGACGCAGCGGACGCGCAGGCCTGCCAGGGCGTACTGGCGTCCGTCAACTTCGATGTAACCCTGAGCGTGAGCTGTTTCGCCGTAGTGCCCGGCGAGGGACTGCGCGAACGCCGCCCGCACTTCAGCCTCGAGCGTGGTGGCGCGTTCCTGGCGCGTGATGACGATGAAATCATCGTGACCGCCGTAACCGATGAAATCGTTCTCAATCTCATCGTGCGCCAGCACTTCGGCAATCAGGCGGGCGGTGTCGTGGAGTAGCTTTTCGCTGGCCATGAACCCATACACCTCGCGGAACGGATCGAGCTTGTGGATGCGGAAGTGCATCAGCGCCCACTCGCCCTCCGGCACGCGCAACAGGGCGAGCAGTTCGTCGTGAACCTGCCGCCCGGCGGGCAGACCGGTGGTGGGATCGGTGATGTTGTCCAGATTTTTACGGCGGTTGCGGACACGGAGCGCCACCAGCTCCGGATCCAGTGGACTATCGATAAAGTCGTTGGCGCCGCCTTCCAGACTGGCGAGGCGTTCCTGGCGGTTTTCCTCGTCGCCAAATAGCATAAGAAAGGTATGTTTGGTGCGGTTGATTTCGCGCAGGCGGCGGATGACTTCCAGACTGCTCATATCGGGCAGACTGGTGCTGATGAGGATGACTTGCGGCATGAAACGGGCCGCGGTTTTGATGCCGTCCGTGCCGCTGGTGGCTGC
>JAKIYB010000621.1:0-2165 GCA_022708765.1 Armatimonadota bacterium
TGCCGGTGCTGGTGGCGATCGGTACGGGCATCATGGCGCTGTCGGCGCTCTTCACCATTCGCTACGCGCCGCTGGTGTGGCTGTATACGCAGACGGTGGAGCGCGCGTTCCCCACGCCGCCGGAGGTGCTGGACGAGCACGCCATGCGTTTCGCGCACCTGGTGGCGACGGTGGCGCTGGCCATCCCGCTGGTGCTCTTTTACCTGCACCAGCCGGCGATGGGCTGGCGGGTGCTGGCGCTGGTGGCGATTTTTAAGACCATCGGCGCGCTGGGGTATTGCCCGGTGGCGCGGATGTTCACCTGTCTCATCGGGCGCGGGGGAAGCTGCTGCGCGTTCCTGGGCGGGAAGGGCGGCAAGGAGAAGGAAGAGGCGGGGTAGGGATAAGCGAAATGGGGACAGCAACGAATTTCACTTACACGCAAACAGCCAGTATATGGAGAGCAGGGAAATTCGTTGCTGTCCCCATTTCGACGGGTTTTATTACTACAGCCGACACGGCGCCACTCCGCTTTGCTGCGTGGCGCACTACCAACACGCGGATACGTTATTCGGTGATGCTTTTTCAGGTTTGACATATGCCGGATTCTTTAGGTATCTGTCCGACGTTTCAGCTTGGGCCGCTGGCGGTGCCGGCGTATGCGACGCTGCTGCTGCTGGCGCTGGCGGTGGGGGTGGCGGCGGCGTGGGCGTCGGCGTGGCGGCAGGGGTATCACGGGGAGCACACGCTGACGCTGGTCTTCGCGGCCTTTTTCGGAGGCGTGCTGGGGGCGAAGCTGCCCGTGTGGCTGATGCACGCGGGGGCGCTCATCGGCGCGAATGATCCGCTGGCGTGGCTCTCCGGGCGCACGATTATCGGCGGGTTGATCGGCGGCACGCTGGCGGTACTGCTGGCGCGGCGGGTGTTGCACCTGACGCTGCCCAGCGGCAACGTCTTCGCGCCGGCGCTTGCGCTGGCGCTGGCGGTGGGGCGCTGGGGGTGTTTGTTCGGCGGGTGCTGTCACGGCAAGGTGACGGACGCACCATTAGGCGTGCGCCTTGGTGACGGCTTGCTCCATTACCCCACGCAGATACTGGAATCGCTCTTCGCGCTGGGGTTGTTCGTCTACCTGAAGGTCGCCGAACGCCGCGACCCGCCGCCGGGATCGCTCTGGCGGACGTTCATGCTGGCGTATTTCACCTTTCGCTTTTTCATCGAGTTTCTGCGCACCGACACGCCCATCGCTTTCGGGTTGACGCTGGCGCAGCTTGCCTCGCTGGGAGTGGTGGCGTATTATAGTTTCATCGCCCGGCCGCGCGCAGGCCGACAGGAGTCCGCGCATGAGTGAGGAACCGCGCGATCCCAATATACCGCCCGTCGTTCGCCCGCGGCCGACGGTGCCGCCGCCGCCGATGGGTCCACAGCCAATGCGCCCGTCGGCGCCCAATACCCTCGCCTCTACCTGTCTGATTGTGCTGGCGGTCGTCGGCGGGCTGATCCTGCTGCTGTTTGGCCTGTGCATGGTAACGATTGTCGGCAGCAGGTAATGGCCACCACTGACGCGTGAGGAGAGGACTTGGTATGGATGATGAATCGCGAGAGAAGCCGGCGTCGTCAATGCCGCCGCCGCCGATTCCCCCGGCGGGGAAACCCTCTACCATGCCATCAGTCGGGAAGGGCATTCTGCAATTCGTCATCGGCGCGATCATCACTCTGGCCTTCAACGGGATGGTGCTCCTCGGCATTATCGCCTCGATGACAGCGTTCTCCCTGGGTTTTCCCGGCGTGTTTCTCCTCGTCATTGCGATGCTGGGGGTGAATGCCGCCGCCATTGCGATGGCGCGCGTGAAAGGCCTGCCGTTCGTCAGTACGGGCATCTTCACCGTCACCGTTATCACCGCGCTGCTGCTGGCGCTGCCGCTGTATGTGCTCTGGAGTTGCCAGTCGTCGAGCTTTTAGGAGACATCATGTCTGAGCCACAGGACAGCGAACGCACGACCCCACTTGTTCCACCGACGCCGGTGACGCCGGAGGCGTACGAGCCGAAGCGGAAGGAAGGCGACAATATCGGCATCGGCATCGTGCTCGGGATAATGATTGATATCGTGGCGATTCTACTTGTGACCAGCGTCAGATTCATTGGCAGCTTCGGGATCACCGCTTTTCTTGCCATCATGCTACTCGCT
>JAKIYB010000621.1:2217-2461 GCA_022708765.1 Armatimonadota bacterium
ACGAGCAGCGTCCACTTCTGGCCCGCGGGTTAATCATCATGCTCGGGATTACCATCGGGCTTCCGCTGCTGGCGTTTGGGGTGTGCATGGCGTTATGGCAGTTATCGTAGGGTCATTTGTAGCCGTGCCCGGAGGCTATCCCGATTTGCATGGGATAGCCTCCGGGCACGGATTACAGACCAATCGGTGACCTGGAAAAGACCGACATCTACTTCGTGACGAGGACCGCCTTTGTCGCCCCAAA
>JAKIYB010000622.1 GCA_022708765.1 Armatimonadota bacterium
AGCCCTACCATAAATATACCGAGGCCATTGGGTACAAGACTGCGTTTTCCCTTCGACTCGCCGATGGAGCGGAACGTAACATTCGGGAGGCCTATCCGGGCCTATGGGTAGAGCAGCATAAGTATGGCGATGAACTGGACGGCGTGGCGACTGTGACCCGGGCCGATATTCGCGCGCGTCACGGACGCATTATCGAAAGCGAGGACGAAGGTCAGGCGGACTCGGCCTTTGTGGGAAACCGGCAGCATCGCCATCACCGGTAGCAGGAGACGCACCATGCATTTACTCATCACCAAAAAGCACCTCTATGATGCGCTGCATACCGTCTCGCGCGCGGTGGCGTCACGCACGACATTGCCGATTCTCGGTCATGTGTTGATGGAGGCGCAGCAAGATCGGTTGATCCTCACGACGACCGACCTGGAAATGGGCATGACGTGCGTGATTCCCGTTGACGTTATGGCGCCTGGGATGGTGACCGTTCCGCAGCGCATCTTCCAGGATGTGGTTGGCAATCTGCCGGATGGCGAGATTGCTCTGCGCGCCGATGAGCGTAATCTCTTGGCGCTGTCCTCCCGGAAGTCTAACTACACCATCCATGGTTTGCCTGCCGACGAATATCCTGCCATCGCTGCGGTGACCTCAGAGATGACACTGACTTTGCCGGCGCCCGTGTTGCGGGAGCTCATCCGGAAAGTGCTGTTTGCCGCCAGTCATGATGAAGCTCGTCAAGCACTGACTGGCTGCCTGTTTCAGCATGATGGCCACCGTATCACAATGGTTGCGACGGACACCCATCGGTTAGCGATCCGGCAGATGTCGCCCCCTGCGTCGGCTACGTCGCCCTTTTACGCGATCCTGCCGGCACGCGCATTGCAGGAGGTGCTCCGCGTGCTTGGCGGATCGGATGACGAAGTCACGGTCAGTATTTCGGATCGCCAAGCGCAATTCGAGATTGGGCGGACGCGCATTCTCACCCGGCTGATTGAAGGGCAATTCCCGGTATATGAGCGCGTCATCCCCCAAGGCCACGAGAAGCGCCTGTCCATCAACCGCCAGGCCTTCTATGAAGCCATCCGCCGCGCCAGCATTGTCGCTAAAACAGAATCAAATAAAGTCATCTTGCGCTGCCAGGATGGGGTGCTGACCATCTCTGCTGAGACTGGTGATGTCGGGAAAGCCTACGAAGAATTGCCTGTGCAACAGGAGGGGGATGCCGTCGAGATTGCGTTCAACGCCGAGTATCTGCAAGAAGCTCTCCCGGTGATGGAGAGCGACGTCATTTCCCTCGCACTGTCTGGTCCATTGAATCCTGGTCTCATTACCGGCAGTGATGATCCCGAGTATTGTTATGTCGCCATGCCGATGCAAATTTTATGAGGCTTCACGTCTGATGCCAGGTGGAACGAGCGGATAGCGCGGAACAGCACTGAGAAACAATGGGGCATCTGCGAAACACCGATACCCATCACTGTTGGGCCAGCGTTCATCGGTGCGCTATTGGTGGTGGGGGCTGAATTGGCTACCCTTGCCCATAAACTGGTTGCTGGAAGTGCGCTCGTGTTGGCGGCGATGACGGTCAGTCTCTTACTTTACATGGCCAGTGGCATTGAACGCCGGTTGGGGGCGATGGGGATAATTATCTTAAGTAGCTCACGGGCTTGATGCTCGCGGCGATTGCCGCATAACTCCGGCATCAAACACTTTCTCCAGTAAACCGTACGAAACCTAACCCCGCCTTGTGGCTTCGCAGGGTTGCATCTTTCTTTGGACTGTGCTATATATAGTGTTGAAACGCCATATAGTCATACCATACATATCCAGCAACGCCCAGTGTCATCTCGTCAGGGATGGGGCTGGGCGCCTGCATAGGCAGGTTACCCTGTGTCAAATCAGGGTATGGTACAAGTAACGCATATGATGCGTTCGCGTGTCAGCTGATGACACAGCGCATATTTCGAGGAGTAGGACGATGTCAGTACAGATTCTTATCGGGGCATTGTTAACCGGCGACGTGCCAAGCGGATACGGCCGCATACACACCCGCGCCACTGTTGGCGATGCTCATCGCCTGTTGCCCACTACGACCCCACATCCCGTTTCCATCGAAACGCTTCTGCTTGCCACCAAGGCTTGTCGTTTAGGCCTTCCTGCCTACCAGACCGCGGCCACGCTGGCCGTGTCTTCGCACACCTCCTCTCACACGCTCCTTTTCCGTCCCATGCTGCGTCACACCCTGATGCCACCCGGCATCTGATGCCTCATCCGCGTTCGCTCGCGACACCTCAGCCGGTGGGATTGCCACAGGCTGGGGCATCGGAATCACGCGTTCTCTGCACACGCTGTCGTGCTCATCAATGTATCACGTGTGTGTGCCGAGACTGCCGACCTTAGCTTCTGAGTGACGCGATCCCAGGTATTTCAGTACCCCAGGTCTGTTCGCAGATCTGGCTGCTTCT
>JAKIYB010000623.1 GCA_022708765.1 Armatimonadota bacterium
TCCACGCGAAGCGCGCCGGCAACTGGAAGGACAACGAGACCTGGGGCTCGCAGGGCACGCTGCAGGACAATCTCATCCTCGATCCCACGGACGCCACGCCCATTTACCTGGAGAATACCGGACCCAACATGCTCCTCGACAACGCCATCCGCCTGAAAGGCACCGGCCCGGTGGTGCGCAACATCACCCCCAGCGGGGTGAATGACCTTATCGCCGTCGGCAACCGCTGGACGAATGGCACGCTGGACGCGAAAGGTCGCTTTACCGCGCTGGATAACACCGTGGTGAAAGCGAGTGCCATCAAAACCGTGAAACCCGCGCCGGCGCCCTTCGCCGTAAAAGTGGATCGCCCCGTCCTCGAAGTGCCGGCGGGCGCGAACGCGGGCACCATTCAGGCCACCATTGACCAGGCTGCGGCAATGACAGGCAAACGCCCGGTTGTCCACTTGCCAAAGGGCGTGTTTACCATCAATAAAACCCTCGTCATCCCGGCGAACAGCGACCTGACGCTCATCGGCGACGGCGGCGAAAACGCCACCATGCTCAACATCGCCGGCACGGCGGATCCGCTCATCCGTATACAGGGGCCCACGCACGCCACCCTGCGCAGCTTCATGCTCAACGCCGGCAATAAAGCCGTTGCCATCCTCGTCGAAAACGCCGACCAGCCCGGCGCGCGCGTCCACGGCGAGCAACTGAGCAGTAATGGTTACGAATACGGCCTGGTCACCGACGGCTTGAAAAACGCCTACGTCGAGCTGCGCGATCACGGCCACAACGCCTTGCAGGTGAACGGCGCCGGCCCGGACACCAAGCCGTGGGTGACGCTCTTCGCCGGCGCGTCTAGCCGCCATCGCCATCACCAGGCGGGTATTCACCTGTATGACGTGCGGGACGGTGGCCGCCTCTTCGTGCGTGACATCTGGTACGAAGGCGACGCCTGGAGCATGATGAACCTCACCGGCAGCGGCGAGTTCGCCTATCACTGCGGCTTCGTCGCCCCCGGCGATCCCAATCACCTCGACGCCTCGCTCGAGTGGGAGAAAAACCTGCGTCATACCGTCGCTTCCCTGCAGTTCGATGGCTTCAAGGGGAAGGCGGCCTTCACGCTGGTCTCCTCCAACGGCGGCCCCATCCGCGTCACCGCGCCCAGTCCCGACCTGAAGCTCTACCTGCTGGGCTATGTCACCAATAACAACATCAACCTGGGCGGCGATGCCGTGAAAGGCCAGGTGGTGGCCAGCAACGTCAAGCTCTTCCGCAAGGACGGCACCGGCCTCGACAACGGCAATGACGTGAACACCGCCTCGCCGCAATTCATGCGCGAGATGCTCACCGCCCTGCGCACCGTCAAGCCGCAACCGCTGACCGACCTGGAACCGGGCGTCACCGACGTCCGCTTCTACCGCGTCCACGCCAACGGCAAAAACGGCGTCCGCATTCAAGCGAAGTGACCAATCCATCCCGTTCGTAGTGAGCCACGCAGCGGGGCGAAGTGGCAGTTGATACCAGGGAAACCAACCGATTGCATATCGGATGGCACACCGTCGTAGCGAATGGCACATGACGACTATCGAGGCACACATGCGCGGAAAAGATTCAATGTTTTTGAGAAGCGTGCTCACCTGGCTTGGGCTGCTCATCCTGCTGTCCTCAACAGCCGTCGCCTCTGCACAAACGGTAACCTATTATGATACCGGCGAAGAATTCGTCGGACCCTTCCCGAGCTGGAAGAACGTTAAAACGGATTATGGCGCGAAGGGCGATGGCATCGCGGATGATACTACCGCCATCCAGCGAGCACTGGATGAACTGAAAAATGCACGTGCTAATGACTGGTGCGTGCTCTATTTCCCGTCGGGTACCTACCGCATCACCGATACGCTGAAGACGGCACGCAAGGCGCATGATGACTACCTGGGCACCAACCTCATCGGCGAGGATCCGGCGACGACCATTTTCCGCTGGGACGGTCCAGCCGATAAGCCGATGCTGCGCTATGATGCCTGGTTCTGCACGGTAAGCCGGCTGACCTTCGACGGGAAAGGCAAGGCCAATGGCGGGTTGATCCGCGCCGGCGGGTTTTCCACCTACACCGAAATCAGCGATCTGATCTTCACCGATATCAACGGTATCGCCTTGAATCTCGGAAACGGGGAAGGCATCGGCGCGTCCGAGCATGCCATACTCCGCTGCACGTTTCGCCGCTGCACCGAAGGCATCTCCACCATTGACTGGAATACGCTGGACATCTATATCTGGTACTGTCTCTTTGAAGACTGCGCGGCGGGTATCACGAACAGGATGGGGGGCTATCAGGCATACGAAAATGTCTTCCTGCGCTCGAAAGTCGTCGATATGCGGACAGGATATGCCTGCCTGGGCATCGTCAACAATACCTCCATCGGCTCGAAAACCTTCATCAATGACACCTCCTCCGACTTATACCTGC
>JAKIYB010000624.1 GCA_022708765.1 Armatimonadota bacterium
GATTGCTCTGGCATTCCATGCTCACCGCGCGCCGCACCGCCTTGCCCGGCACGCTGGACGGCGCGACGAGCGGTGCGCTGGAACCCGACGCCGCCTGTTCCGCCTCCTGGCGGGCTTTATCGGCGTTCGCCGTGAGGTTGACGTAGAGCAACACCCCGCCGAGGATGATGACCACCACGATAATCAGTTCAACAAATCCGAAAGCCCCGCGTCTAGCGCGCGGGTGGCGGCACCATCCCCGCTTCATCTTCGCTCACCTCTTCGAATGGACGAATGACCATCAGCACCTGGCCATATTCCACGCCGGCGCCTTCCTCCACCATCACGGCCTCGACCGTACCGGACACGGGGGATACCAGATCGGTCGGGACATGCATGAGCTCGATACTGCCGATGACCTGCCCGGCCTGTACCTGGTCACCGGGCTGCGGGCCGCCGTCGCCGAAACCGCGCGCGGCGATGTGAAAGAGGCCGACCACGGGCGCGGGGATCGCCACCGGCTCCGGCAGCGCGCTCTCCGCTTCCGGCGCTTCGGCCGGCGAGGGGGCGGCGGGGGTTGTCGCGGGCGCCGCTTCGCCGCTGACCATGGCCGCGCGCCGCAGGTCCAGCGTCGCCTCGCCGACGGTCAGGTGCAGATCAGCAATGCCCCACTGCTCCATCAACTGCAGGAGTTCTTCGACATCGTGAACCTGAAATGTCGCAGCCACGTTCTACCTCGCAAGCGTCCGGCCAGGGTGGGGAAGCAACCCCACGCGCGCGCCGCCCGCGACGGTGCGGGCGGGATGGGCGTTACACGCGCTCGATATATTTACCCGAGCGGGTATCCACGCGGATCATATCGCCTTCATTGATGAAGAGCGGCACGGTGATGACGGCGCCGGTTTCGATGGTGGCGGGCTTGGAACCGCCGGACGCGGTGTCGCCCTTCAAGCCGGGATCAGTCTGCGCGACGCGCGTCTCGATGGTGTCGGGCAGGTCCACGCCCAGCACGCGGCCTTCATAGGACGCGACCATCACTTCCAGATTGTCCTGCAGGAAGCGCACGCTGTCGCCGATCTGCTCGGCGGTGAAGGTGAGCTGGTCGAAGGACTCGTTGTCCATGAACACGTAGTCATCGCCGCTCTGATACAGGTACTGCATCATGCGGCGCTCGACACGGGCGATTTCCACCTTCTCGCCGGCACGGAAGGTTTTATCAATCACCGCGCCGGTGCGGTAGTTGCGGATGCGGGTGCGCACAAAGGCGCCGCCCTTGCCCGGCTTCACGTGCATGAATTCAACTATCTGATATACTTCGCCGTCGAGTTCAATCGTCAGCCCGTTCTTGAAATCGGCAGTGGATGCCATGCAAAGTCTCCTCGATAAAATCGGCCTAGTGTAGCATTCCGGGGGGTGGGCGTCAAGAAAAATCGCGGTGGAGACGCGCGGCGGAATGAGGACGTCGCACCGGTAGCCGTCCCCGATTGCCTCCGAGGCAACCCGACTGAGCCGCGAAGCCGCGCGCCCGGCGCCTGCCCCACGTTGGGGCAGGCGCCGGGCGACATATCAGGCGGGCGACACCCGCTGTTCCCGCGCGCCTACTCCGCGTCCGGCCCGATGAGCATCGGGCCTTCGTCGCGCGTTTGCGCCTCTTCCGGCATCACCAGCACGTCGGCGGTGATGACGCGGTAGCCAGCCGGGTCCAGCACCGTGCAGCGGCAGACGATGGGGTTGCCGCCGTTGAGCGTATTCAGCGAGCCCTGATTCCAGACGGGCACTTCCAGCGTGGCGGCTTCGCCCGGCGCGCCCTGCATCGGCACGTCGCGCCACTCGCGCATCAGCCCCATCCACGGTGGGCCGCCCGCCATCTGCGTGCGCAGCGTGCAGTCCGCCAGATCCAGCGCGTTGAAAGTGCTGGTGACGGGGATCTTCAGCGTCGTCTCGCCCGGACGCCAGGTGACGCGCGCCGGAAACTGCACCGGCGAGAAGATGGCGCGCATCGCCCAGTAGGCGGATTTCGGCTGCAGGTCGCCGGTGAGGATACCCCAGTCGGCGTCCTCGCCCCAGCGCGTCCACCCCCACGGGTCGCCGGCGCCGGCGGCAATCCAGGCGAAGTAGGCCCCGCCCAGGCAGCTCGGGTCATCGCGCATCAGCCCCCACTCACGGCTCAGGCGGTCAATGAAGACCTGCTGGCTGTTCTTGCCGGAGAGCGGATCCTCCGGCACATCGGTGATGATGGAGGTATACGGCGCGTGCAGCAGGTCGGCGAGCAGGTTGTTGATGCCGTATTCCGAGGAGAACCAGACGCCGCTCCACCCCTCCGCCATAAGCTGCTCGCGGGTGTGCGTCTCGATGGTGGTCTCCCACTCCTTCTTATTCGGCACCATGCCCCATACGCGCGGGTTTTTCACCTCGCCGGTCTCGTGGTACTGGTGAACGAGCTTGAAACTGTAGTGGATGTCGGCGATCTCCC
>JAKIYB010000625.1 GCA_022708765.1 Armatimonadota bacterium
GGTAGCGCCCTCCCCGACGCCTGGGTCGCTGTCACCCCCGGCGGCGCCGCCGCCATGCTGCTGGGCATGCAGGCGCCCGAAGAGTTGGCCGGCAAGGACGTGCTGGCGCCGGTGGTGCTGCGCAACATCGGCTTTGACGAGTGGACGCCGGACGCCACCACGCTTACCTACCAGTGGCTCGCTTGGGATGGCCGGCCGCTGCCGAATGTGGGCGGCAGTACGCGGCTGCCCGAAACGGTGAAGCCGGGCGGTGTGGTAAAACTGGACATGCTCGTGACGCCGCCCGCGCAGCCCGGCAGTTATCGCTGCGCCATCAACCTGCTGCATCGCGGCCAGAGCGTACCGCTGCTGACCGACGCTGCCACGCCGGCGCTGCCGATCGCGCCGGTGCGGGTGACGTCGCCGCGCTGGCTGTCGCTGGATCTCTCGGAAGCCGCGAACGGCGTCGCCGCCGCCGCCGAGCGCGTGCCGCCCCTTGGTGGGCTGGATATGCTGGAAACCGTCTTTCCCCTGGAAGAATTCCTGCCTGACCAGACCGCGGCGCCACTGGGCTATACGCCGGGATATCTGGGGGATGCCGCCAACCCCGACTGGCCGAGCTTCATCTTCCCCATGCTCCGCGATGGTCGCGCAACGATGGTGCGCGGGTTGGGACAGGCCATTCCGCTCCCCGAAAAAACCGCGCGTGCGCTCTGCTTCGTCGGCTTCAACGTGCTGGAAACCGCGCCCGCCGTCTTCACCGTCACCTATGCCGACGGCACGAAAACCGACGTGCCCGTCACCGTGGCCGGATGGCTCGGTGGCCCGGCGAAGAACGAACCGGTGATGCTGAGCACCCGCTATATCCGCACCGCGCGCGGCGACGACTGGTACCTGCGCGGCTCCGCCTTCGCCTACCGCCTGCCGCTGGCCGACAAACCGCTGAAGTCCATCATCCTGCCCGCCAGCGGCGCCGTCTGCCTCCTCGCCATCACCCTGGAACTCGCGGAGGAAGCGCGACCGTAAACCCCGGAGCCGCGGAGTCCGCAACCCCTCCCCCTTCAGGAGAGGGGGAGAGAGAGGAAATCCGAAACGGTCTTCTCTTCAGCACTCACCCCCTCTCCCTTTGGGGGAGGGGGGCGGGGGGTGGGGTCGTGCGTAGGTGCCGTTATCGCATGCATCTATACCAGTGCGTGGGTACCACGGGTAATGGTATATGCGTTACTGACCCCGATCTCTGCACGTGCTCTCCCCCTCTCCTGAAGGGGGAGGGGGCCGGGGGGAGGGGTTGCACATGCGTCACTTGGACGAGTAATATACGTCTCAGGCGCCGCCCATGATCATTGACATCCACACCCATACCTTTCCCGACGCGCTGACCGAGCGGGCCATCGCCCAGCTCTCCGCGCGGGCGGGCGTGCCGGCGTATACCGATGGTACCTGCGACGGCCTGCGCGCCTCCATGGCGCGGGCGGGAGTGGGGGTGTCGTGCGTTATGCCGGTGGCGACGAAACCCGCGCAGGTGCGCGCCATCAACGCCTGGGCGGCGGAGGTGAATGCCCGCTGCGCCGACCTCATCTGCTTCGGCGTGCTCTACCCCGGCGCCGAGGGGTGGGAAGCGGAGATCGCCCAACTCGTCGCCGACGGCATCCGCGGGGTGAAACTGCACCCGGATTACCAGGACTTTTTCGTGGATGAGCCCCGGGCGATTGAGCTCTTCCGCGCCATCGCCGACGCCGGCCTCATCCTCCTCGTCCATGCCGGCGTGGATATCGGCTTGCCCCCGCCCACCCACTGCCCGCCAGACCGGCTCGCTCGTGCCCTCGACGCCGCCCCCAACCTCACCGTCATCGCCGCCCACATGGGCGGTTTCCGGCAGTGGGAGGATGTCCACTACTATCTTGCCGGCCGCGACCTCTACCTCGACACCTGCTACACCCTCCCCGAACTCGGCCCCGAACCCATGACCGCCCTCATCCGCGCCCACGGCCCCGAGCGCGTCCTCTTCGGCACCGACTCCCCCTGGGCCGACCAGGCCGCCGATATCGCCGCCCTCCGCGCCCTCCCGTTAACGGAAACCGAACACACCGCCATCCTCAGCGAAAACGCGCGGCGACTGCTCGGTCTGTAGCGCGCGCCGGCCCCGGCGCGCCTGGCCGTAGACCACCACACTTCCACGCCAACCCATCCCACGTGGCGTTGACCGGCGCACCCAGCCAAACATTAACTCTCCCCACTCGGATGTAGCCCCACCTTCCCATCTGCGCCAATCTGCATAATCTGCGGTTCCACCCCCCTCCACGCCCCGGCCTCCTCCCCGGCAAGGCAATCCTGAAATCCCACAAATCACGGTTCATCAGACCTGTCCAAAATGGGATGCCCCCTTTCCGCTTCCGGTGTCTTTCCCCTCTCCCAGCCAGGATGGCGGCCGGGGGAGGGGGGCCTTTAGGCCGGGGAGGGG
>JAKIYB010000626.1 GCA_022708765.1 Armatimonadota bacterium
CCAGATACCGACCGCTAATGTGTTGCGCAAGGACGCGGCAAAGGCCGGAGCGCTTCCCGCGTCAGTCGTCGAGATTAGCTATCCCGTTCAGGAAAAACCGCACCGTATGATGCAGGTCATCGTCGCCACCGATGCCGATGTTTTCTGGTTCAATTTCGCGGCGCCACAGGAGGTGTATCACCAGCAGGTAGCCCTCTTTGAACTGACTGTGGCGTCACTCAAGGCGGGGCAGGCGCCCGTCACAGGTGGCGCGTCGCCGATGTTCAGCACCGGCGATGGCGGTGTCAGCTTTGACGTGCCCGGTGGCTGGACGCAAGCGACCCAGCACGGCGCCGCCGTCTTCACCCCGCCGGCCGGCAGCCCCTTCGGGCATACTACCATCCGCGTTACCGTGCTACCGCGCGGCAATGCTGAGTCCGAGTCACTGCGCAAAGCCGTCAATACCTGCCTGACCACGCTGCCGAAAGCCTCTACCGTGCGCACCATGGTGGATAAAACCTACGGCGGCATGCCCGCCCATCTCATCGAAGGCGGCTATACGCCCACCGATGACGAAGCGCACAACTTCTGGTACATCCACGTCGAGCGTCCTAACGTCATCATCCGCATTCACGTGGATCTTTACGACACCATTCATAAACGCATGGCGCTCCGTGAGAAGGTCGTGCCCGTGGTGGACGCCCTCACCGCGTCACTGAAAGCCCGCTGACCGCGCCGTGCGCCGTTCACAAGGAGATGCCGATGCATTGCCTCAGAGTGTTGTGTGCCATTCTTATCTGTGTCATCAGTTACACTGCTGTCCAGGCTGCGAAGAGCGATGACATCCTGAAGGAAATTAGTAAGCGCCAGTTAATCATCGCCGGCAAAGCGCCTGGCAACAGGGAGCTAGCCCGCAGAGAAATCCGTGACCTGCTGAAAGACCTTTCCAAAGAGCAGGGGTACGAGCAGGTGGAAAAAGGCGCGCAGCTCTTCGTGGGCGCTATGAAAGACCTGGATGGCCCGCTGGAATACTACAAAGGCTTCAAACGCCTTGATTATAACTCCGCCTACCTCCCCTCCGAGTTGGCGTTAGTCTCCTATGTGGACAGCGCGGTTGGCTTGAAAAATTTGATGGATGGCAAGGTTACGGTCAGTATTGGCGGGACGGAATATGATACTGACCAAGCCAAGGCCGTTTACGCCTTCGGTGAGCGTCTGGTCGCTCTTTCCGGCGTCTTCAGTGAGAATGAAGAGCCCGCCGCGCAAAAGCTGGGCGGTAACCTGAAGGCGCTTGGCGGTATACTGAGCAATTTCGGTGGCAAAGTGCCGCTGGTGGGCGCGATTCTCGCCGGGTATGGCGACGTGATGACCGAGTTCGTCAACTCTGTCGAGCGCCTGGAAAAGCTGCTGAATGCCCAGAATCCGTGGGTGAACGAAGCCACTCGCGGCTACGGGGGCGAACCGATGCTGAAAGCCTGGGAGCATCAGGTCGGCACCGACCTGATGCCGGTACTGGGGCTACGTGATGTCTATTATGCTTCCGAGAGCCTGTCAAAAACGGTCTGGCTGTATGATCGCAACGGCAAACACGTGAAGGAAGGCAAAACCTGGACGGGCAATTTCATCCCCATCAGCCGCATGACTCCCTTCGACGGCCTCGGTCATGAACAGATCATTCGCCTGCTGCGGAAACGGTATAAGATGTTCCATGAAGCGGGGGTGAACGAACCGACGGTAGACCAGATTCTCTGGGAAGCCAATCGCGTGGTGCGGCTCAACCTGGTCGTCGGACATGACGCCATCACTCCCGGCGGGCAATTCCCAATCATGCTGCAGGCCTTCCGCGCGGTGGATAACGCGCCGATTACCGATCAGAACATCAGCGCCGTCGTCGCGCAAGAGGGTGGCCTGCTGGGTTTCGGCGCCCAGGAAGACACCTGTGCCGTGCGCCAGGCCATCACCTGGACCGCCCCCACCGCCCCCGGACGCTACACCATCAGCATGCGACTATCGGATGAAAGCCGTGAAGAAGGCTGGCGCGACGCCAATAAGGACACCGCCGGCAAAACCGAGTATGTGGTTGGCGCAAAGACGGTGCTGGAGATGAAGGTGGCAAACACAGAAATTGCTACCACCCGCCGCGAACCCGTACCGGTGCTGATCACGATTAACCGTGGCGAGGGTGTGCCCGTTACCAGCGGCACGCTGACGGTGCGCACGGAATGGCCGCACGAGATACGGCTGGCCGAGTATCGCCCCGGAAAACCGCTCACCTTCGCCGATGGGCCAATGACCTTCACCGGACGCGCTGACGACCGCAATGAACTGGCACAGCCCATCTCGCTGGCGCTGGTGCCGGTGCCCGGCGCGCCGCTGCCCGCTGGCGCCTTCCGCGTCATCGCAGAATATGAAGATAAAGCCAGCGAAGTCATCAATAAGAAGTATAACCAGTT
>JAKIYB010000627.1 GCA_022708765.1 Armatimonadota bacterium
TATCCTGGTGAGTCCGGAGAATTACCCCGCCATCCTCGCGACGTATCACAACCACCCCACGCCCCCCGCCTGCGTGGAAGGCCTGAACTACATGGCCGACCCCTGCAGCGGCGCGGCGGTATATCGCGAGAACGGGCGCATCACGCGCATCGTAGAAAAACCCGCCCCCGGCGCCTCCACCACCACATGGAACAACGCCGGCGTGCTGGTTATCGGTCCGCAAAGCTGGCCGTACCTGCACAGCGTCACCCCCTCCCCACGCGGCGAGTTGGAGTTCACCGACGTCCTGCGCATGCTCATTGAGCATAACGAAGTCATCATCGGCCACGAACTCGCCGGCCTGTGGAGCGACGTGGGCACGCCGGTAATCGTCGAGGAACTGAACGGCGACCCGCGGTTGGCGCCGTGCTCACGCGGTTAAAAAACCGGCGCCGGCATCGTGGTGATGCCGGCGCCGGAATCGCGCGTGGGCGCGGGCTTCAGGCTGCCGCCGGGCATTCCGGGCGGTTGCCATAGGCGCCGAGGGTGATGAGCATGCCTACGCGCTCCACGCTGGCTTCATCGGTGCTGTCGAAGAGGAGCTGCGCCAGCGCTTCGGGGAGGAGCGGCGCTTCGGGGCACTCGCTGGCGATCCCCGTCACGTAGGTGCGATTCATCTGCTCCAGCGCGTCCTCACAGCTCACGACCGGCTCCACCACGGCGGCGGGATTGTAGTAACGCACGACGTCACCGGTGCCTTTGAAGCCGAAACACTTCGCGATGACCAGCGTCATGAGGATCTTCTGCAGCGCCGCCTCGGGGATGTGCAGGCCATGCTGCTCGGCGATGCCCTGCAAGAGCGCCTGCATCTGCGGCAGCGTCACGCCGGTTTCCGGCTCTTCCGCCAGCGTCTCCCACAGGCGGGTGACCAGCGCGCGGCGCTGCTCCCAGGGCAGCAGTGGTACGCGCTTGCGCTCCAGCAGGATTTGCCGGTAGCTCTCCACCGCCTCCGCGACGGTGCCAAAGGCGTAGGTGGGCGCCGCCGGCGTCGCCGGCGTTTCGGCGGGCTCACGGAGCGCTTCCAGCGTGAAGTCCAGGCCTTCGCGAATATTCACATGGACGTAGCCGGCCTTTTCGGCGGCCTGCACGAACGGCTTGAAGGCGGAGAAGCCGGTGCTGGCCAGGTCGAAGGACGGGTCGAGCTGGCGCATCATCGTGTGGGTAGTGGAGCCAAGCGCTTCGCGGTCGCGGCGCGCCAGGCTCTGGATGGCGCGCACCAGCAGGTCGAAAGCCGCCGCGTGCGCGGGGTTGGCGGTATGGGCCGCGACGGGCGCCGGCGCCTTCGGCCGCGCGGTCGGGCAGGGCGCCAGGTGCCCGTTGGCGGGTACCAGATCGTCGTAGTAGATGTAGGCATCGCAGATCTGCGCGAGGATGCGGCTGATGCTGCCCTTCACCCCGATGCCGATGACCTGCTTGCCGTAGCGCTTCAGCTTCTGCACCAGCGGCACGAAGTCGCGGTCGCCGGCGACGATGACGAAGATATCCGGCGCCAGCGGCTGCAGCGTCAACTCCATCGTGTCTACCGCGAGCTGGATGTCGGCGGTGTTCTTCTGGGTGGCGCCGCTGCATAGTTGCTCCATCTCGATGGCCAGCGTCTGAAAGTCGCGCACAAAACCGCGCATGCTGCCCGTGGTCCAGTCGGCATACGCGCGGGCGAGCACCAGGTTGCCCTCTTCGCGCACGCGGTCTATGATAGCGCGCAGGCGGAAGGGCAAGCCGGCCTTCTGCATCTCGATCATCAGGTTCTCGGCGTCAATCATGAGCGCCACGCGGGAAAGTTGAGGAACGCCTATTACCATGGGGAACTCCTTTTTTCTCTGCTGCAATCACCGGCGCATACCGCGCGGTGTCACTTCCTTATATGCAGGCAAGGCAAGGAGTTGCGACGACAGCAGAAAAGTGGCGAGTGAGAGTCCGTCGAGCCGCTGGCTTAGCTTTCGCGCCACGACAATATTACAGCGCCAGCCGCCTCTGATCCACCGCTGGCTGCATGCAAATCACCTGCAGTCGCGCCACCGCGGTTAGCACGTCTACCGATTCCGCGCCGTGATCCGTGAGGCTGCGGTAGCCGGTTCGCCAGCGGGGGTCGTCCCAGGGGGTGGCGAGGACGGGGATGCCCAGCTTGCGGGCGTGGGCGGCGGCGGCCAGCGCGCCGCCGGGCACCGCCGTCTGCACCACCCACACCGCGCGCGCCAGCCGGGCGATCCAGCCGTTGCGCGCCAGCAGGTTCTGCCGGGAGAGCGGGGTGTCGGCGGGGAAGGGAGAGACGAGCGCGCCGCGGGCGGCGATGCTCTCGGCCAGCGCGGCATGCCGCGGGGGATAGAGCGGGGCGTCCAGCCCATGACCGAGCACCGCCGCCGTGCGCCCGCCGCCGGCCAGGCAGCCGCGG
>JAKIYB010000628.1 GCA_022708765.1 Armatimonadota bacterium
CGCTCATTCGCCCAAGCATTCAGGGCGCTTCAGCGTCCTTCACCATGTTAGCACCCTCCTTCAGGGGGGTGTCGAGCTTCCCCGCAACCTGCTACGCTCCCTTGTTCACCTTTCCGCACATCCGCGTCCTCGCCGGCCAGCACGGCGGTGGCAAGGGCCTGGTTACAATGGGAGGGCGATTTGCGCGCGGGGGTGGATAATGCGGGTGTTGCTGTACGGGCTGCTGTTGATGGGGCTGGCGCTGCTGGCGGGCTGCGG
Organism: Armatimonadota bacterium; assembly: GCA_022708765.1. GTDB lineage: Bacteria > Armatimonadota > Hebobacteria > CAIYQO01 > CAIYQO01 > JAKIYB01. The sequence goes on from JAKIYB010000628.1 coordinate 259, forward strand.
CGGGGGCGGGGGCACGGCGGCGCCGCCGGGGACACTTATCGGGCAGTGGATAGAGGCGTCGCCGGCGGCGCAGCCCGCCTGGCAGGAGGGGGAGCAGATTCGCTGGCCGACACGGATGATCACGTTGAAGGACGACGATACTTTTCTCTATGAGGAAGGCGCGCCGGAGAACCGGGTGGCGGGCTACTACACCGTGGACGGGAATACGCTGCGCTTCAGCCGCGTGGTGCGTCAGGGGCAGGTGACGGCGCTGGCCGCCGGCGCCGTGTCGCATGCCGTGCTGGGCGACACGCTGGGCATTGTGGAGGATACGCCGGATGGCGACCGCATCATGGAGTTCACCCGCGTGACGCCGGCCGTCCCGCCGGCGCTGACGGGGGAGTGGGTCGCCGCGCGCCGACTCGACAGCCGCGGCATCGAGCAGCCGCTGCCCGCCTCGATGCGCCTGACGATCGCCGTGGGCGGCGCGGTGGAGCAGGCGTGCTATCTGCCGTCGAAGAGCCGGTACGCCGTCACCAGCGGCGGCCTGCTGCTGACGACGATGGGACGGCTGGGCCTGCGCCTGAGCGCCAGCGGCGCGGTGGCGGGGCAGGTGGATATCCTCGGCGACTACACCGTGCGCGACGGTGGGCTGACCATACAGGCGCTTGACGGCAGCCGCCTGTGCTACGTAAGCCGCGCCGCCCCCGACCCGCGGCTGGCGGTGGAATGGCGCGTCTCCTCCGGCGGCATCGCCCATGTGCTTAGCCTGCGCGCGGATGGCACGTTCACCCGCTCTGATGACGGCGTCGCCACGACCGGCGAATGGCGCGCTTACACCGACCGCTATCTCTGTCTCATCACCGCCGGCATGCAGGAAACCTATGCCTGGGAGTTGTGGATGCAACCGTCCAACCGCATCCTGCGCCTGGGCCGCTGGGTACCGCTGGGTGCCGGCGAGTTCCAGTACCAGCAGATGACGTGGCAGTACTGGGAGGTGAATTGAGAATGGAGAATTGTTGGTGGTAATTCGGTGACAGCCAGCCCCGATTGCATCGGGAAGGCAGTCACCGAATTCCTGAGCATCAATGTCACGGAGTCGTAGGAATGGTTTTCCAGTTGTGGTGGCCGTATCTCTACTCGCGTGGGAAGGATAGCACGGTTTGGCCTTCCCATGCTTGTCGTCCACGGGGTAGAGATCTCCACCCTCGCGCCATGGCGGGCGCGCTATAATAAATATGATGCTCGACCGATTCGCGTGAAATCCTCGAAAAAATTCCGCAATATCGCGAGAAATGCGTTATAATATGACCAATTCTATCGCAGCCAGGAAGCAGCACAGATGAGCACGATTCGAGTCGCCGTCCTGATGGGCGGCACGTCAAGTGAGCGGGACGTCTCGCTGAAGAGCGGGCGCAATGTCGCCGCCGCCCTGGAGGGGGGGCGCTTCACCGTTATTCCCCTGGATTTCACCGGCGATCTCGCCCCGATTCTCGCGTTGAAGGGACAGGTGGACGTCGTCTTCCCCGCCCTGCACGGCCCCGGCGGCGAGGACGGCCGCCTCCAGAGCGTGCTGGATCTGCTGGGCATCCCCTACGTCGGTTCCGGCCCGTTGGGCAGCGCGATGGCCATGCACAAGGGCATCACCAAGATCCTCTATCGCGAGGCGGGGATTCCTACGCCGGCGGGGATCACCTTATCACAGATTGATGGTTCGCCAGACTGGCTGGACGCGAACGTGGATGACCTGCTGCAAACGGTAGGCGTGCCGTGCGTGGTGAAGCCGGCCAACGAGGGGTCGTCCTACGGCGTGAGCATCGTGAAGACGGCTGCGGAGCTGGCGCCGGCGCTGGCACAGGCGGCGACGCTGGACCGTGACATCATTATCGAGCAATTCGTCAGCGGCGTGGAGATCAGCGTGCCGATACTTGGCACCGAAACCCTTCGTGCCCTGCCCGCGGTGGAGATCATCCCGAAAAGCGGCACCTACGATTACGAATCCAAGTATACGCCGGGCGCGACGGAGGAGATCTGCCCGGCGCGCATCAGTGCGGCGGCGGCGGAAGCGGCGGCCGATTACGCCCTGCGCGCCCATGCCGTCCTCGGATGCCGCGACTTGTCGCGCACCGACATGATCGTGGACGGCGACGCGCTGACCGTGCTGGAGACGAACACACTGCCGGG
>JAKIYB010000629.1 GCA_022708765.1 Armatimonadota bacterium
CTCGTCCAGATTTGCAGGTGCTCGGCGGTCACCCGCGTGGGGCCGTCGTCACGCTTTACCAGCCGGATGGCACGGATCGGCCCAGTGCCGGCCGGCTGGTCGTCAGCGCGGCGCTGGATACGCAGGTGGGGATTAGCCACCACGAACGGATCGAGCGCGCATAACTGGCCGCCGGCGTGCGGCAGTAGCCCGTCCGCTCGCGCTTCTGGCGATCCCTCCGGCGCCACCATCGCCACCCCGGTCTCGTACGGTTTGAAGTAGGCGTAAACTTCCATCCCATAGCGGTGCCCCGCCTCCACCGCCTGCCGCAGCGGATTGCCCAATTCCTTATACGCCGCTTTCGCCCGCGACCAGGACGATGCGCGGTCGGAGAAGCCGGGCATGCGCCAGCCCCCGCGCTCATCGGCATAGTGCGCCCAACTGACACGCCCTACGCCCAGCTCAGCAAGCGTGCGCATCAGCCCGTCCACGCAGCGCGCGTTCCAGACATGGTCGGCGCGCAGAACGTCATCGAGAAAATCCACCAGCACTTCCAGCATGAACGGGTGTCGTGTCATCATTTAGCTCCAATGGTCTCACTCAGCGCCAGCACGTTTTCCATCGGCGTATCCGGCTGAATGGTATGACTGGCGGCGAAGATGTAACCCATGCCCATGCCGCCAATCAGCGCGTGTGCGTGGGCCCTCACCTCGTCGGGCGTGGCATGGATGAGAAACTCCTGGGTATCGAGGCCACCCATGAAAGCGAGTTTGGCACCGAAATCGCGCTTGAGCGCCAGCGGATTCATGGCGGGACAGAGCGGCTGCAGCGGATTGAGCACATCCACGCCTATCTCGATTAATTCGGTGATGATGGGACGTATAGCGCCGCAGGAGTGATACGCTACGATGATCTCCGGGCGCGCGGCCTTCACCGCGGCGATGATGCCGGCTAGTCGCGGCTTCAGCAGCTCGCGCCAGAGCGCCGGCGAGAGCAGCATCGCCTCCTGTCCGCCCACGTCGTCGCCCAACCAGATCCAGTCAACGGGCAATTCCAGCGTGCGCAGACAGACCCGGGTAGTGAAATCTGCCGCGTGGTCGAGAAACGGCGCTACCGCCTCCGGCGCCTCCAGCATATCCACCAGCAGGCGGTCCATGCCGCGGATGTGATAGCAGGGCTCAAAGATAGAGCCAGAGACATCGGCGCCGATGAAGAAGTCGTGCCCGTATACCTCGCACAGCCGCGCCAGCGCGTCGTAGCGCCCCGGTTCCTCGGGGTCGGGAAACGCATAATCCGCCAGCGCCGTAACATCCGCCTCCGACAGCGGGTTGGTGACCACCTGGTTGTACCATCCCTCGCGCGCCCACATCACCCCCCAGGCGTCGGTGTAGCGCGCGCCCGGCGCCAGCGGACGAAACATTTCGCGGTTGATACTGATATGCACCTGTTTGATGTCGTTGCCCAGCCGCGTGTCCGCCTCCTCCGCCTCCCAGCCGAACGCGGCGCGGAAACGGTCGTACCATGCCGGGTGATACCACATCCACATCGGCGCGCGATCGGCAGATTCGCGGCGCAGCGCGGCGTAGACACGGGTTTTCGGCGTCATCAATCCCCTCCTGACGGGCGCGGAACCTGACAACAGTTTCGCGCCCGCCGCATGAATTCCTCCGCGAGGGGAAAGACTGGTGATGGCGAAGAATGATGAACACCGACGAATTACACCTTCGTGATATGTATGCTCAGTAATTCGGTGAATGCCTCCCCGATGCCATCGAGGCTGGCGTCAACGAATTACCCTTCGCGCACATACGCGGTCTAATACATAACGAAGTAAGACAGCACTGTCGCGGGATACATCACCCCTCTCGCCGGGAAGAGGGGCCGAGGGGAACGCATCATGCCGTTAAACGACATACATATTGATGAACTCCTCGCAAAGGTGCCATCTATTGCGGCGCTGCGGGAGGCGCGCGACGCGGTGGGATTGCCCGCATGGATCGTGGGCGGCACGGTGCGCGACCTGCTGTTGGGGCGGACGCCGGCGGACGTGGATGTCGCCACCCAACATCCGGAGCCACTGGCGCGTCGCCTGGCCGGGATGTCCGGCGGCCACGTGGTGCTGATGGACGCGGAGACCGGCATATGGCGGGTAGCGCTGCCAGACGGGCGCTATCTCGATCTATGCCGCTTCCGCGCTTGCGACATCCTCGGCGACTTGCGCGGGCGCGACTTCACCTTCAATGCTATGGCCCTCCGTCTGCCCGAAGGCGGCAAACCCGGCGGCTTGCTCGATCCCTTCCACGGCCTGCGCGATCTGCATAACGGCCTGCTGCGCATGGTGGATGCTCGCGCCTTCCGCGATGACCCTGCCCGCGTGCTGCGCGCCTACCGCTTCGTGAGCGGCCTGCGGCTGGAAATTGATGCCGACACCCGCG
>JAKIYB010000062.1 GCA_022708765.1 Armatimonadota bacterium
GGCATCCATCACGATTCCTTAATCAGCTTTGGCGTGCCCATCGCGAAACATGAGCACGGGCGCGTTGATACTAATATCGAAGACTATGGCTTCACCACGTCCGTTGGTTACCTGCTGGGCCGCCAGACGTTCAAGCAGCGCTGGGACCCGACAAAGACGACGGTAGATGGGAACACCGTCTACACGCTCAAGGGCGATTTCGACTGGAGCCGCCAGGTGGTGATGCTGCGCTCCGGAAAGGTGGCCACCCCCACCTATGTGGTGGTGCGCGACAGCACCCAGGGCGACTGCCCGCTGCCAAGCTGGTGGTACCAGTGGCTCTCCGCTTCAAAAGAGAACGTGACACCTATTCCCGGTGGGGTTCATGTTGACGCCGCCGACGGGGTGAAGCTGAACGTGACGTTTGTAGAGCCAGCTAATCCACAGATTACCGTCAAAGGCACAAAAGTGCCTAACTACCAGGAGGATTATAGTCAGATCAGCGTCTCGCAGGGGCCGAACCAGGGTTACCTCACCGTGTTCTACCCTTATCAAGAGGGGGAACCGCTGCCGCAAAAGATCGAACGGCTGGGCGAGGGCATCGTCAAGGTGACCACCGCCGAGTCCACCGACTACGTCTTTTGCGCGGTGGTGCGCCCGGTGGTCTACCGGGATGACCTGGTGAACATCAATGCGTTCGCCGGCGCGGTGCGTATCTACGCGGACCAGGTGGTGCTGGTGAACGCCTCCGGCTTGCGGGGGAGCGTCAGTTATAAAGGCGTGACGGCGACGGGCATCGGCCCGTTCGAGCGCGTGGTGGCGGTGAATCCCGCGAAGGCGGAAACCATCCAGGCCGGTCGGCGTCCGGTCGAAAGCGTCGACACCCGTCTCTTCGACGGGCAGACGCGGCCCGGTATCGAGGGGCGTATCCATGATGTGGAGCCGGACGGCAGGCAATTTATCGCCGTGGAGGGGAACGGTCGTATCGGACAGGATGACTTCTATGTCATCGGCGAAGCGCCGTTTGCTCTCACGCACGAACCGGGCAAAATCACCATCACCACCAGCGGCCGCCGCCGCATTCTGCAGATGCCGATTCCCGAAGACATCGTGCCCGCGAAACTTCTACCCCCGATTGACAGTTTACCCGAGGACTTCAAGCTGAACTGGTCGGTGGGCGGCTGGATCAACTGGCCGTGGGCGGTAGATGTGAAGGTGGACGGCATCTCCTACCAGGGCGGCTGGTACGATGGCTTGATGACGGTCGGCGTGCCCGAAGGTAAGCATACAATCGAGATCACCCCTTACACCAACCCGCCGGTGTGGAAGGAAAATGCGTATACGCGTCTGCTGCCGGTCAAATAGGCATACGCGTGTGACAGAAGGACTGGAGGAACAATGCTCACCTCAGATTGGCACATCCATTCCCGCAATTCGTGCGATTGCCGCCATGGCCGCCTGCCGACGACGATGGCGGAGACTGTGGCGGCGTTGACCGAGCGCGGAATTGAAGCGTTCGGCATCACCGACCACCTGCATACGCCGTATAACCTGCCGGACATCGCGGCGTCACGGCGGGAATTTCTGGCGCTGCCGCCGTCGCCATCGCAGCACTTCGGCGTCGAGGTGAGTTGCGTCTCGCAGTGGGAACTCGACGAGATCGCGGCAGGGCGGGCGGAGCGCCCCGTCGAGGGCATTCGCCAGGGAGGACCATCCGGCGGAGCGTTGGGTATCGCGCTGACCGAAGATGATATCCGGCAATATGGCATTGAGTATGTCATCGGTGGCACGCACTGGCCGCTCTACATTCCGCTGGAGCGCGAGACAGTCATTCGCGACTATCACCGGCAGAATATGTTTCTCGCCTGCCACCCGCTGGTCACCATCGTCGCGCATCCATGGTGGTGGGAACGGGGGTGGCAGGATGCTGATGGCATGTATCGCACGCTGCCCTGGCTCGACAACTTCGGCCACATTCCGCGGAGCCTGCACGACGAGTTTGCGGCGGCTGTGCGGGAACATGGCAAAGTGGTGGAGATTAATGTGTGCGCGGTATTGCTGAATCCGCGCTTCCCTGATAATTTCAAGCGGCACTATTGTGAATACCTGGCCGGCCTGCAGGCAGCCGGGGTGCCCCTGTCGTTGGGCACCGACCACCATGCGCAACACCGCGACTACCAGGCGATTGCGCTACACCAGGCCGAGGAGATGCTGGCCGCCGTCGGGATACGCAACCACAGCGTCTGGCGGTTGGATAGCTCGCTTGCGCTGTGAAGGAGCTCAAATGGCGCATGCTATTTTATTCATCACCAGTTTCTGCCTCATCTTCTTCTTGCCGGGTATGGCTGTTGCCCAAAGCCGCCTAGCATTACCATCGGCACAGTGGCAAGGCGAGACCAGTGCGATCGAGGGAGTGCCGGGAAACCACAAGGTGACGCTGGGCTATCCGGAAAAACAGCGGTCATCATTGACCTGGCTGCATGACGGCATGCCGGCAGGCGTCTACCAATTACGGCTGCAGGTGCGTGCCTCGCACGTCGCCGATGAAGTCGCGTGGAATTCCGGACTGAAGGTGCTGCTGAATAACACCGAGGTCGGAGATCTGCCCTCAATCTGCTTCGCTCGTGCGCAGCAACCGGAATGGAAAACGCTGCAAGTGGTGCTCCCCGCGGGCCCGCTGCGGTTATCCTTGGCCGCCTACGCCGACGCCGACGCCTTCACCCATCAGCGGCTGGAGATGCAGGCGACCGAGCAGGCTGGGCCGGACGAAGACGGCATCGGCGAGATCGCCTTCGGTTTGAACCCACGCCATCACCAGTATTTCGCCCTCGACCAGGTCGAATTGACCCCGCTGTCCCGGAGCGGCTATGTAACCACGGTGACGACGGATAAGATCCGGTATCTGCCCGGCGAGACGCTGTGCGGCACTGCCACGGTGCGCGATGTCGGCGGCAATGGCGGCAAGGGCACGCTCACCCTCTACCTGGAGCACGACCTCAACACCCGAATAAAGGTGAAGGAACTGCCGGTGACGCTGACACGCGAAGGGCAGACCCTCGACTTTCAACTGCCGCTGCCCGCGCGTGAACTGGGGTATGCCCTGGTGGCGGTTTACACCTCTGCTGACGGGCGTGACCGCTCGGAGGCCGCGGAGTTTTTCACCATCGTCAGCAACTTCTACCGGGTGGCCATCTTCGGCAACGGCCTGCGCGCCGGCAATACCCTGCGCGCGCTCGAGGGACAGCGCAAACTCTTTGTCGACATGAAGGCCAATTACCAGAATTGCAATGAAATGTTCGCCTGGGCGGAAGATGACATGGTCGAAATGAGTCCGGAGACCGACTGGTGGTTTTCCGGGCAAACCTGTTACCACCTGAAGAAAGCGGGCCTGCAGTCGCTGATTGCGGAGGCGCATAAGCAAGGTATCGCCTGTGTCACCTACGGCAAATTCATCATGTCCGGCTACCTGGGGTGGAAGACGGCCTATGACTATCCCCTTGACCATCGCGAGCAGTACCGCTACCCGGTAGGCATGTGGGAAAGCGTCAACGTGAAAAGCCTGGATCGTTTCAGGAATAAGGAGTTTTTGACGGAAGCCTTCGGACCACAGGTGCCCGGCGGCGTCTTCGATAAACCGCTGGGCTGGGGCGATTTTCTCCCCATCAATCCGGATGCCACCTCCTGGATGACGCGCATTGCCGCCGAGGAAATGGTCCGCAGTATCGATATGTTCGGCTGGGATGGCGTGCGTTGGGACGGCCACCCACGCGGGGGCGGGCAATTCGGCGGGATACGCGAGTATGACTACCTCGCCGCGCGCCGCACGCAGGCGCTGGTGCGATATTTTAAAGAGATCGTCAACGCGAAATACCCGACCTTCCGGCACGGCTACAACTACCTGCACGTGCAGCGTCCGCCTGATCCCAGTTGGGCGGTCGAAGACTTCGAGCTTGACGAGTTGTGCCGGGACGGCGGGCTGCTGATGAACGAGTCAATCCGCAACAGCGCGGGAAAACCGTTCGCCGAAATCGCGCACAATATCCAGGTCGAGGGTGATCTCTGCCGCGAACGGGGTGGGTTCCTGCTGGGCATCTCCTGTGATGGCGATTCGACGCGCGATGCCTTCGTCGAAGCAATCCTCTACTTCGCCGGCGGCATGCGGCCGTTGGGGCTGGCTGCCACCAACCAGAGCATCAACCGGTACGGCACCCGCTATGCCAAATATGTCTTCGATGAGAACCTGCGCCGGCTGGCGAAACCCGAAAAGATCCTGACACCGCTTGCGGAGACATCGGTGTGGTGGCAACCCTTTGTCTACGAAACGCCGCGCGAGGGCGAGGCCGAACAACTCGTCGTGAACCTGCTCAATATTCCACAACAGGCCACCCCGAAAAAGGAGCAGGATAAGCATCCGAAGTGGGACATGAGTCCCGGCGCCGCGCCGTTTTCCCTGCGGCTCACACTGCCGGTCGGGTATACGGCGACCGGTGCCAACTTCATCAACCCCTTTACGCTGGCGGTGACCCCGGCAGCGATGCAAGCGGACCAGGTGGCAGTGCCGGCGGTAGGCAAGTGGCTGGTGCTGGTGGTGGACCTGACCGTGGCGGAGCACACGCCGACCCTTGCCGCGCAATTCGGCCCGCCGCGCACCTTTGGCGTGCAGCGTGATGACCTGGATATGGTACGCATCACGGTGCCGCCCCTGGACATTACGCAAGACGCCGCCGCGGTGAAGCGAGCGATGGCCCCATTGGCGCCGAAAGCGGAAACCCCGGCGTTGCCGGAAGCTGAACTGGATGCGCTCGACTGGGATAAGCGCAATGCCGCGCTGCTGGCACTTGCTGACAAGCGAAAACCCGCGGAACTGCTGGATACCTGGTGGAAAGGCGGCAGCCTTCCCGACGACCTGAAGCTGAAAGAAAACCCGCCGGTATTCACCGATCTCACTCCCTGGCGAGATGGTCGCCTGGATATCCATTATGGTCGCGGCGCGCTGGATTACCGCCTGCGCCTGTGGGAGGCGTTCGCCGGCTTGCCAAGCGCCCAGGTTCATGATGCCCCCTTGCGCGGCACGGTGCGCCGCCGCCCGGGAATGGATTTGCAGGGCGGCCAGGGCTGGCTTGACTTCCCGGCATTCGATCTTCTCGTCTACACCGGCATTCCGCACGCCGCCATCGGCGCTGAAAACAGCTACGCATTGGTTGAATACGTGAAGGCGGGCGGCGGCGTGCTCTTCACCGGCGGTGAATATGCCTTCGGCAAAGGCGGTTACGACTTTACGGTACTGGAGCGCGAACTGCTGCCTGTGCGGATAGCGGAAACGAGGGATGTGCACTATGCGGAGGAGAAACCCTTCGTGCTTGCGCCGGGCAAGGATTTCGCCGAGTTGGGCGTGACGGCCAATTTTGCCGCCAAACCCGCCTTCTGGTGCTACAACCGCGTGGCGCTGAAGCCGGACCCGAAGATCAAGGTCTTCCTGCAGTGCGGCAACCGTCCCATTATTGTCGGCTGGCAACTCGGCAAAGGACGCGTGGCTTGCCTGCTGGTGGACCATCGCGGCATGTCGGCAGACGGCATCAATATGTATTTCGACTGGCAGGATTGGCCGGCGCTGCTGCGCGGGGTCATGCAATGGGCTGCCCCTGACGCCATGACGGTGGACCCGACGCCAGCCCGGCCGGACATCCCGGTGCTGCTGAAGACGCTGGCCGCTGATACCGCCACCGACGTAAGCATTCGCACGGTGCACAGCGATGACCCGGAAAATGGGCCCGGTCTGGGCTTGGATACCGTCGGGATGATCCTCGACGAAAGATCACTGGCGAAGCGCATCCCGCTGCTGCGGCAACTGCTGCGGGGCGACGGAACGGAGGTTGGGCTGGCGCTGGCGGCGCAGGCGGTGAAAGTGGGCAACCTGCCAGACGGACTGCGGGAGGAGTTGCTGGACTTCGTGCGGCGGTATCGTCCGGAGACCGGTTTGACGGCGATCGCCGAGTCGGCAGTGACCAGCACCAATCCCGCAGCGCGCTTTGTGGGGCTGCAATTGCTCGGCCTGGCCGGTGGCCCAGCCTTCCGGAAGGTGGTGCGGACACCGCCGGACGCGGAGATGACCAACCCCTTTGCGCGCGACCGCGCACTGGCCCGCGGCATTGCCCTGTGCCCAACGCCGGAGTTGCTGGCGTTGGGGAAGGCGCAAGTGACGGCCATCAATGCGGAAGAAGCCGACCGGAAGAGGGAATATACGGGGTATACCGGCGGCACCGACTTTTCGCTGGCCGCCACCGAGCAGCCATGCATCACATCCGAGTCCTTCTATCTGCGGGTGGGCTGGCTGTCCTATCTGGCGCGGCAGGAACCGGCGGCATACGGGGCGCAATTTGTGCGCGAGTGGCTGCTGATCGGCCAGTATGCCGATTACGTCGACATGACGCTCGACAAAATTGCCCGCGACCGCATCATGACGGCCGCGCAGAAGCTGGCGAAAACGCAAGAATTACAAGCCTTCCAGCGTGACCTTGCCTGGCTTGACCGCGTGACTACGCCGGCCATGGAGCACCTGCTGCACATGCACCCGGAAGCGATAGCCCGCGGCTTCACCCAGGCCCACTTTACTGCCGAAGCCGACCGAGCGATGAACTTCCTGCTTCGCTACTCCGTCGCCGACACCGAGCCCGTGCTGGCGGCGCTGGGAAAGGCACAGCATGACAAGCTTGTGGCTTTTGGGAAGGCGCGGATGCATCGGCCATGAGCGAGAGCATTCCCATATATGATGACAGCGTCCATTCGCCGGGTAATAGGTCGCACCGGGCTTCAATACCGGTGGCTGGTTTCAACGCGAAGCTAAAATTCGATATCTGATTATCCGTATTACGGAGGTATTCCATGCGAGTATTGTGTTTCCATGTGTGTGGTGAAGGTGCCGGGGTATGCATGCTCTTCGTGCTACTGCTCGCATTGATCTCCCCCTGGCCGGCAACGGCGGCAGAAGGGGTGCTTTTGCAGGATGATTTCACGAAGCCGACTCCTAACCGTTGGGCAATCGTTGACGAAGGCAAGCAGGGAGCACCCTCTAACTGGATTGCCCTCCGTGGCACCTTTGGGCAACTGTCAAACATCAATACGGCAGATGCGCCGAAGTGGTCAGGCACCTATGCGCTGGCTGGTGACGCGGAATGGAAAGATTACACCTTCTCGCTGCTGGTGCGCTCGTTCGATGATGATGGCCTTGGTATCATCTTTCGCTATGTTGATGCCAATAATTACTACCGGTTCCGCTGGTCGGGGGTAAAGAGCTGGTGGAATGGTCGCGTCCTGGAACGGGTAGTAGACGGCAAATGGACCGTGCTCGCTCAGGATAATGTCGGGTATGACATGGCGGTATACCATGCCATCGCCGTGTCGCTGAAGGAAGAACACATCTCCCTCTATGTAGACAATATGACCGCACCGCTATTCGATCTCAAAGATGCCGGCAGTCCGTTAACCCATGGGAAAGTCGGTCTCTATGCGTGGGGCAATTCTGGCGTCTACTTCGACAACGTCGCGGTCTATACCAAAGGCACGACGCCGCCCTTTCCCCTGAAACCGCTGAACAGGAAGATGACGGCGACCGGACGTGCTTTCGTAGATGGTAACCGAAACGGAATGCGGGACGCCGGTGAAGCCGCGTTGCCTGATCTCATCATCTCTGATGGCGCCCAGCTTACCGTCACCGATGCTGCGGGCACCTATACGTTGACCGACATCAATCCCGACATTCAGCCGTTTATTTTTGTCGTTACTCCCTCTGGATACCGCTGTCCCAATGGATTTTACCGGTCATTCCCGGCAGAGGGTAACACCGTCACTGCCGATTTCGCCTTCGTTCCGGCCCCCGAGACAGCGAAGACCGACTTTTCCTTCGTGCAAATCACCGATTTACACGTATCCAACACGCCGCAAGCGCTGATGGAGGATCTCACTGAAATCGCTGGGTTGAAGCCGGCCTTCATTATCGCCACGGGTGACCTCGTCGACAACGGTATCATGCAGACATCCTACGAACACTATACGCATGCCATTACGCAGTCGCCTGTCCCGGTGTTCAGCGTTGTCGGCAACCACGATGTTGGAGGTGGAGTCGGCATCGAATACTATCAGTCATATCTTGGCCCTACCCATTACGCCTTCGACCACGGTGGCCGACACTTTGTGATCATCAATTGTGTTGGCCTTCTCGATGCGCAGTATAACTGGCTGGAACGAGAACTTGCCCTGCAGCCAAAAGAGAAAGAGATATACCTCTTCCAGCACTATCCCCCGGATGCGCGCTTGATGGCGTTACTGGCGCCATTCAATGTGAAAGCTATCTATAGCGGGCATTGGCACAGCAGCAAATTCTTCAGCACCGGACCGAACGGCATCAAGTCGGTCAATTCGCCCTCTTTGAGTTTCGGCGGTATTGATGTCAGCCCGCGCGGATTCCGCATCACCACCTTCGCGGGCGGGAAGATGACGCTGGAGAGCCGGGCGGGGGGTGTGAAAGGACAGTTTCTGCTTATTTCTCCACCCGCTGACCACCCGATACCACGCGGTTTGCTGGCCATCGAGGTAAGCCTGTATGATTCCGCGACCGACGTCTCTCGCGTGACCGCGCAGTTGGATAACGGTCAGTGGCGACCGTTAACCGTTGCTGGCAGCTTCACATGGGCAGGCAAGGCGACCACCAAGCCCGGCAAGCACATTCTGCGCGTCCGGGCGGAATTGAAAGATGGTACGGTCCTTAACCAGCAGCGGGATTTTACGGTGGGCAACCACCAGGTGTTAGCGCCGCGGGAAGGGCGGGAATGGCCGATGTTCCAGTATGACGCGGCGCGCAGTGGTACCTCTCCCGACAAGGTAACGCCGCCGCTCACACCCGCCTGGCGCACGAATATCGGCGGTATAACCCATTTTTCTTCACCCGTGCTGGCCGGCGACAAGGTCTTCATCGGTGCGGCGGATGACGATGACCACGGGCATGCCGGCGTCTATGCCCTGGACGCGCGCACGGGCAAAGTGCGCTGGCATTTCCCCACTGCCACCTCCATCAAGCACACCGTCGCGGTAGCTCACGGGATGGTGTATACCGCCAGCGTTGACGGTCAGGTCTACGCTATTGCCGCCGATACCGGGAAAGAGCGCTGGCGTTACAGCCTGGGCTCTGCGCTGGATCGCTGGATCTTTTCCGCGCCGCTGGTGCGGGATGACACCCTGTATGTCGGTTCCGGCCCAAGCTTTGCCGCCCTGGATGCGCGCACCGGAGTAGAACGCTGGCGCAGTACGGAACTGGGCGGCGATTGGATAAGCGGTCGCTGCTCGCCGGCAGCCGATAACGAGCGTATATATGTACCGGTGAACTGGAGTAAAGGTTTATCTGCGGTGGACCTGCATACGGGAAAAGTGGTGTGGAACAAACAGCAGGGGTTCGGCATCAGCCATGCCACCCCGACGTTGGCTGGCGGCATCCTGTTCTATCCGGCCAACAACAGCCTGCATGCCCTCGACCCGGCTACCGGTAACGAGCATTGGAGTTTTCCGCTTCCCGGCAGTTGGACGATATCTTCTCCGGTCGTAACGGGGGATGTGGTGTTGATCGGCGGTGCCGAAGGCCGTCTGTATGCAATCGAAACGGCTACCGGCAAAGAACGGTGGCGTTTCCAGCTTGGCGCCTCGCTGCTGGCCTTTTCACCATACGAACGCGCCGGCAACCCGGTAATCGCCTCCCCTGCTGTCAGTAGCACTATCGCGTACCTTGGTGGCACGGATGGAATCCTATATGCGCTTGATGTGAAGACCGGTGAGAAACAGTGGGAGTATACGCTCGGTGTCCCCATCACCGCCTCGCCGGCTATCAGCGGCAATACCGTCTATGTCAGCACGTATGACGGGACGGTCTACGCATTGACGCAATCCCTCAAGTAACCTTGACACGGGAGGTTTGCTCTCAAAATGATAGCGGAGATGTTTCAGCATGGCGGCCTGGTGATCGGCCAGTTGCTCCTCGCGGTCATCTGCGGCGGCATCATCGGACTGGAGCGCGAAACGCTGGACCGACCGGCCGGATTTCGCACGCATGTGCTGGTATGCGTGGGATCTACCATCTATATGTTGATCTCGGTGGCAGTCGCGGGATCAGGGCAGTATGTTGATCCTGGACGCATTGCCGCCCAGGTCGCCAGCGGTATCGGCTTTCTCGGTGCCGGCACCATCATTAAACAGGGCAGTATCGTACGGGGATTGACCACGGCGGCCAGCCTGTGGGCGGTTGCCGCCATCGGCCTCGCGGCCGGATACGGTGTAACCGGGTTGTATATCGCGCTCGCGGGAACCCTCGTGGTATACCTTACCTTGCGGTCGTTGAAGCGCCTGGAGAGCCTGGTTGACACGAAACCCGATCATCTTGTACATGTGACGGTGACGGGGAGCCAGGTGCTTCTCACTCAAGTGCGGCTGTTGCTGGCCTCGCATGGGCTGGAGGTGACCAGCATCACCCAGGGGAAGCTGCAAGGTGGCCTCGGGGAGATGACGGTTATCGGGCGAGTGGCGACCCTGGATAAGATTGAGGAGGTATTGCAACTGCTTTCCGCCCAGGAAGGGATCACGGAAGTGCGGTGCGAGTACCACTGAAAGAATGCCTGACGGCTGACGACCACGAGGAGAATCATACCGATGAATCCGTCCAAGGATTTGCTCACGTCACGAATACGCGTCGCGCGCGCGCTCGCGCATCAGGAGCCGGATCGCGTGCCGGTTGATTTCTGGGCCACCGGCGAGGTCAAGCGCGTGCTGAAACGGCATCTCGGTTTCGAGACCGAGGAGGAATTGCTTAACTATCTCGACGTGGATTTCCGCGTCTTGTCGGGCCCTGTCTGCCACCGTCCGCCGGCACCCGAAGCAGGGGAGGGCATCAGCACGGATATCTGGGGAGTCCAACGGAAAACGGTGACCTTCGGCAACGGCGACCACCAGGGCAGCTACCAGGAACTCGCCCGTTCGCCGCTCGAAGCAATGGAATCGGTAGAAGCGATTGATCGGTATACCGGGTGGCCGTCGCCGGACTGGTGGGATTACAACTCGCTGGCGGAGGATTGCCGGCGTGTCGGCGACAAGTGCGTGGTCTTCGTCGGCGACCGTATGGACCGAACCGCGCAGCTAAAGCCGGCCATGTATCTGCGCGGCGTCGAGCAGATCATGCTCGACATGGCGCTGAACCCGGAGATCGTGGACGGCATCGTCGAACACATCACGGAGTACTACCTCGAATATAATCGGCGCGTCTTTGAGGCGGCGCGGGGCGGGATTGATATCTTCATGATGGGCGATGACTTCGGTACGCAAACCGGCCCGATGATGAGCGTCGAGATGTGGGAACGTTTCTTTGAAAAAGGATTTCGGCAATACATCGCGCTCGCGCACAGCTACGGCATGAAAGTGATGCACCACACCTGTGGCAGCGTGCGCCCGCTCATCCCGAAATTCATTGACGCCGGCCTCGATATCCTGCAATCGCTGCAACCGCGCGCCGCCAACATGGACCTGGGTGAGCTGAAAAAGGAATTTGGCGCCGACCTCTGTTTCCACGGCTCGATGGATATCCAGGAGACGATGCCGCGCGGCGTGCCCGACGATATCCGCGCTGAAGTCTGCCAGCGCATGCGTGTTGGAAAGCCCGGCGGCGGATTCATCATCTGTACCGCCCACAATATCCAGCCCGATACGCCCGTTGAAAATATCCTCGCGCTCTTTGATGCCTACAAAGAATACGCCGCATACGAATAAGGCCGCACACGGCTGAAATAATCGCAACAGCGTTGCCGGGGGCCTTGCTCGCGCGAGAGAAGGGGGTATCTATGCTTGAATCCATCGTCTTAATCGGCGCCGGCAGCGCCATGTTCACGCGGGGCCTTGCCGCGGACCTGATTCTGCGCGGCCAACCGTGTGCGCTGGCATTGGTGGATACCGACCCGGCGGCGCTGGCCGTGGCGGAAGGACTCGTCAAGAAGATGATAGCCGCCCGCCGGGCACCGATCACCCTGCGCGCGACCACCGATCGCCGCGAGGTACTGCCCCGCGCAACGGTCGTCATCTGCACCATCGGAGTGGGCGGACGGCGGGCGTGGGAGCAGGATGTCTTCATCCCACGCAAGTATGGCATCTATCAACCCGTCGGCGACACGGTCATGCCGGGCGGCACCTCCCGCGCGCTGCGCATGATCCCCGCCATGGTCGCCATCGCCGAAGACGTGCGGGCGCTGGCGCCCGACGCGCTCTTTTTCAACTACGGTAACCCGATGAGCGCCGTCTGTCGGGGCGTGCGCAAAGCCACCGGTGCCAACATCGTCGGTTTGTGTCATGGCGTCTTCCACGTCGCGCATTACCTCACCGACCTGCTCGGTTGTGCCTCGGATGCGCTCGATTATACCGCGGTGGGCATCAACCACCTCACCTGGTTCACCGACATCCGTTGCGGCGGCCAGGACGCCATGCCCCGCCTGCGGGCGATTGCCCGGGAAAAGCTCGCGCGCATACCCCCGGCGCTTGGTCAACACTTCGCTGAAGCCGGCACCGCTGCGCGCGGCACATTGCCGCCGGATCTCACGGATCCCTTCACCTGGCAGTTGGTCGAGTTGTTTGGCGCCTTTCCGGCAGTGCTTGACCGGCATGTGACCGAGTTCTTCCCGTGGATGTTCAGCCGCGAACGGAGCTACTTCGGCAATACGCTGGGCATGGAGTCCTACAGCTTTGAAAGCTGTATCGCCTACGGCGACCAGGTTTTCGCCGAGATGCAGGAACTGGCGGCATCCCCGGGTCCGCTGTCGGAGGACTACTTCGCGCGCATCGGCGGCGAGCATGAGCAGGTGACGGAGATCATTGACAGCATCCGCCAGGACACGGGCACGGTCTACTCCGTTAACCTTCCCAACGCCGGCCAGGTACCGAACCTTCCCCTGGATGCGGTGGTGGAAAGCCCGGCGATAGCCCGCGCGGAGGGCCTGCATCCTCTCCCCCTGCCGCCGATGCCGGCAGGCTTGGCCGGCACGCTGGCCACGCGTTTCCAATGGGTGGAGACAATCGTGGAAGCCGCGCTGGAAGGCAGCCGTGAGAAGTTTATCCAGGCCTTGCTGCTGGATGGCGCGGTGGAGTCCGTCGCGACGGCTTCCGCGCTGGCTGATGAACTGCTAACCGCCCAGGCGGCATACCTGCCGCGGTTTGCGCCGTCTGCTGCTTCGGGGGCATAACATGATCAGCAGCGTTCTGTCCCAGACACAAATTGAGCGCATCCATCACGCGTCACTGACGATCCTTGAACAGGTCGGCGTGGTCATTCCGCACCCGGAGATATTGAGCCGTTTTGCCGATGCCGGTGCCGGTGTTGCCTGGGAGACACAGCGCGTGCGCATCCCCGCCGACCTGATCATGCGATTCGTCGCGCAGGCGGGG
>JAKIYB010000630.1 GCA_022708765.1 Armatimonadota bacterium
CTGCGCCGCCAGCCGCCGCAGCACCCCGGTGCGGGTCAGGCGGTCGGCGGGATAGAAGCCGTTGTGCCGGCCGAAAAACGCCAGCGGCTGGAAATTCACCCCGCGCACGGTGGGGTGTTCCATCGCGAAGGTGAGGATGGCGCCAAGCTGGTCATCGTTCACCCCACCCTGCACGGTGGTCACCAGCGTCGCCGGTACGCGATGCGTCGCCAGTGCCGCCAGCGCGCGCTGTTTCGTCTCGGCGAGGCCGCGCCCGCGCAGCGCGCGATACGGTCGGTCATCCAGCCCGTCAAACTGCAAATACACCTCAAAACCGCCGGTAAATTCACCCAGCGCGGCGGCAATGTCGGGATCCTCGGCGATGCGCAGGCCGTTGGTGTTGAGCATCACGTAGCGGATGCCCGCCGCCCGCGCCAGCCGGATGATTTCCAGGATGTCAGGATGGCTCGTAGGCTCACCACCACTGAGTTGCAGTACCTCGGCCTGGCCGTGTTCCGCCTCCTGGAAAGCGTCCAGCACGCGCTGAATCGTTTCCAGGGACAGCGGCGGGCCGGCGTCAGCCTCCGCGAAACAGACCGGGCACCCCAGATCGCACGCCGGCGTCACCTCCAGCAGCCCGATGCAGGTGTGCTGCTCGTGATCGGGACACAACCCGCAGTCCTCCGGGCAGCCGCGGTCAAGGGGAGTTTGCGTCAGCGAGGTGGTGCCGGGTTTGTCATACTGCGCCCCGCGCAGGTAAAAGTCGGCGTCCTCTTCCAGCAGTTCCTCGTGGATGCCGTGTTCCAGACACGTCTTGCGCAGATACACGGCACCGCCGCGCAGCACGATTTTCGCCGACACCCGCGCCCCGCAGTGAGAACACAGGCTGACGGTGAGAGCGTGGAAACGGTAATCCTGTTCACGAGTGGTCATGCGCAAGCCGTCCTATGCGGGATAGCACCAGCATACCGGGCGACCGCATCACTGTCAAATGCCGGAACGCGGACATATGCTCTTTGACAAATGCATCGCGCTCTGCCCGGTATCCGGTTGGTCTGCTCGAATCGGTGCGTCCCTGCGGAGAACGCCTGGCCGCATGGCCTCGCAGGGGGCCCGCATTCCTCACCATTGCGCGATGCATTTGTCAAAGCATCTTGTCCGCGCGTGTAGTACAAAAATGCGCATGGCGCCGTGCAAAAGCAGGACTTTCACGGGTATCCACGAAGAAGAGAACAAAGGTGCGTCTCAGCGGGAAAGGAGGCATGATGCCCGCGCAATCCGTGGAAGTGGTGAACGAAGTGGGGCTGCATGCCACGCCGCTGGCGCAGTTCGTCTCCAAGGCGCGCGCCTTTCCGGAAACGAGCATCCGCGTGCACCGCGGCGAGCGGCAGGCGGATGGCAAAAGCCTCATCGGCATGCTGGCGCTCGAGGCGCTGAAAGGCACGACCATTACCATCGAAACCGACGGTCCCGCCGCCGACGAGGCGCTGGCCGTACTGGTCGAACTGGTCGCCGGCGGCTTCGGCGCGGTGCGATAACAACACCCTCTGGAACTTTTTCATGGGATTCGTAGTATAATAAATAACAAGTCAGCGCTGTCGGCCGGCGTGTGAGTCGCGGTTGTGCCGGGTAGCCTGCTGTCGAGGGCACATCGTGGATGAAGCGCGCCTGCGGGCGTTACTGCACGAATATCAGACCGGAACTTGCAGCGAAGAGGCGGTAATTGACGCGCTTCGCACGCTGCCGTTCGAAGACCTGGGCTTCGCCCGACTGGATCATCATCGCCAGTTGCGCACCGGCTTTCCGGAAGTCATCTTCGGCCAGGGGAAGACGGCGGAGCAAACGGCGACGATTTTCGCCCGCCTGCGCGACCGACACTCCGTGGTGATGGCCACGCGCGTGAACGCGGATCAGGTGGCGGCGATTCGCGCGGTCGAACCCGACTGCGTGCATCACGACGCCGCGCGCATCGTGACCTGGCATCGCGACGGACGGAGCTTCCGCCATGACGGTCACCCGCTTATCGCCGTGGTGGCCGCCGGTACCGCCGATCTGCCGGTCGCGGAAGAGGCGGCGGTGACGGTGGAGACCATCGGCTGGCCGGTGGACCGCTTGTATGACGTGGGCGTCGCCGGGCTGCACAGGCTGCTGGCGCAGGGCGAGCGTCTGATGCGCGCGCGCGCGCTGGTGGTGGTGGCGGGCATGGAAGGCGCGCTGGCCAGCGTGGTCGGCGGACTGGTGAAGGCCCCCGTCGTTGCGGTGCCTACCAGCGTCGGCTACGGGGCGAATTTCGGCGGCCTGTCCGCGCTGCTCTGCATGCTGAATAGCTGTGCGAGCGGCATTGCGGTGGTGAATATTGATAACGGCTTCGGCGCGGGCTACTACGCCGCGCTGCTGGCGGAGATGGCTTGCGCGCCATCGCCGCTGGATGGG